>CAZNNA010000440.1:0-2270 GCA_964573825.1 uncultured Treponemataceae bacterium | reverse complement strand
TCGCTCTTCCAGCGCCTGAGCACCCGCTCGGCCGATAGGCGTATGGGCGTCAGGGGGTTGCGGAGCTCGTGGGCTAGCTTGCGGGCTATGTCCCGCCAGGCGCCTATCTTCTCGTTGCGTAGCTCGTCGCCCCGCTCGCGCTCCAGGCCCTCGAGCACCCCGTTGAGCGCCTCGACCAGGTCGCCGGCCTCGTCGCCGGGCTTGGCCAGGTAGGGGGCGCGGCGTGCGCCGGCCCCGACGCGGGCCAGGGCGTCGGAGAGCGCCGCGACGGGCCGGAGCAGCCGGTCCGCGGCCCCGACCGAGAACAGGGTCGCCACGGCTATGAAGGGCGCGACCAGGCAGAGGGTAAAGAAGGCCAGGTAGGCGGGAAAGGAGCCGGCTATGCGGCCGGACTTCTCCAGAAGGGTCAGGGCCGAGGATATGGACTCGGCGGAGTCCTCGATGACCGGCCCGAAGCGCAGCGACAGTACGGCCGATAGCCTTCTACCGTCCGGCGACGCGCCGGCGTCCTTGCAGAAGTAACGCGCGTAGCTGGCCCCGGCCGTCGATATCCTCGGAAGGAAGCCGCTGCGGTCGAGCGAAACGACGCCCGGCGCTATCCAGGCCGCCGCGTCGCCGGCCGAGGCCACGACCCTCCCGTCGGCTATGAGCTCGAGGGCGCAGAGCGCCGGTTCCCTCTCCGCCAGCCGCGCCAGCGCGCGCTCGGCGTCGGTCCCGCGGGCCACGAGCGGCGCTATATCGTTATCGGCCGCGTAGGCGAGGGCGGTTTCCTTGTCGGCGTAGTAGGCGAGGGCCAGCTCGAGGCCGGCGCCGAGCGCCGAGGAAACCGTCTTGGAGCAGGGAGACTCTACCGCGCGTACCGCAATGAAGCCCAGGAAGGCGCTGGAGGGTATCCCGGCCATGGCCGTTACCGCCAGGAAGTAGGACAGGACCCTGGCCCTGATGCGGTAGCCCCAGGCGCGCCGTCGGTACTCGCCAGCGAAGCGAAGCCCGGCGACGGCTAGTACGGCGGCGAGCGCGGCGGGCGTGATTCCCAGGAGCAGGGCGGTCGCGCGCGATTGCAGGGAGGGGAAGCCCGCGTCGCCCTGGATGGCTCCGAGGAGGAAGGCCGTGGCGCCGACGAGCACGACGCCGTAGAGTATGGCCACGACCGAAAGGTCGGTGGCGCGCCTCGTCGAGAGCCCCCGGCCGAGCATTACTCTTCTTCGAAGCGGTTCTGGAACAGCCTGTCTATGGCCTCGGCCGCGGCGGCCTCGTCCTCTCCGTCGGTTATGATCCTGATCTCCGAGTCGTAGCCGGCCCCGAGAGTGATGATGCCCATGATGCTCTTGGCGTTGATGCGGTCGTCGCCCTTCTGTAGGTATATCCTGGACTTGAACTTGCCCGCGGTCTGGACGATGAGGGCTGCCGGCCGAGCGTGGATCCCGGCCCGGTTCCTGATGACGGTCATCTTCTCGATCATGTCGACGCTGCTCCGATCTCCTGTTGCGGCCTCATTATATGGAGTCCTCGCGGCCGAAGTACACGGCCCTGGCGCTCTCGCTCTCGAGCCAGCGGAGGATGTTCTGGTTGAATTCCTTGGCGGAGTGATAGCCCATCTTCTTGAGCCGCTCGTTCATGGCCGCGGTCTCTATGATGATGGGTATGTTGCGGCCCGGCTTGACCGGTATGTCCAGCTGGGGCACGTGCACCCCGAGGAGGTCCATCGTCTTCTCCTCGGTGCCTATGCGGTCGTAGACCTTGGCGGAGTCCCATTCCTCCAGCGCGCAGACGAGCTGGACCTGCTTCTTATCCCTGATGGCGCCTACGCCGAAGAGGTGCGTCACGTTGATGATGCCCAGGCCCCTGATCTCCATGTGGTGCCCTATGACCTTGTTGGCGCCGGAGCCCATGAGTATGTTGCCGGACACGCAGCGTATCTCGACGACGTCGTCGGCCACGAGCCTGTGGCCCCGCTCGATGAGCTCCAGGGCCGTCTCGCTCTTGCCGACGCCGGACTCGCCCACGAGCAGTATGCCTATGCCGTAGACCTCGACGAGGACGCCGTGCACGCTGGTCTTGGGGGCGAAGACGTTGGCCAGGACGCGGATGAGGCGCGACGATAGCTCCGTGGACGAGAGGTTGGTCAGCAGGACGGGGCAGTCCGCGGCGTCCGCCGCCTCGGCGAACATGGGGGCCGGAGGCTCGCCGTTCGCGAAGATGAAGCAGGGAATGGGAAAGGAGAAAATCTTGGCCACGCCGTCGCTCCGGCCCTCGGCTGCCAGGAGGTG
>CAZNNA010000439.1:0-2319 GCA_964573825.1 uncultured Treponemataceae bacterium | reverse complement strand
TGGTGGCCCACTCGTACATGAAGGCGTAGGCGTAGCGGACGTCGGCGGCGCCGATGGTCTCGCCGTTGTGCCACTTGCCGCCCTCGTACTTGCCGGTCGAGGAGACTGCGGTGGTCACGCCGGAGCCGACCTTCTTCCAGGCCTTGGCGGCGCTGTCGTAGACCTCGGCGGTCGCCGGCACGGCTATGGTGCCGCCGAGCGTGCCGTCGGCCAGGATCTTCGGCGCGGTCTTGGTCTTCTTGATATCGTAGCTCGAGCGGAAGGCCGTGTCGGCCGCGTTGTTCGGCGACTCGAAGGTGCTCGGGTCGGAGACGGGCTCGGCTATGGCCATGGCCCAGACGTCGGAGAAGCCGTCGACGCCGACCGGGTCCATGGCGCCCATGAAGAGTGAGCCGCGGGCGGAGAACTGGAGGACGCGGAGGACCTTCTGGCCCTTGAAGGGGCCGGACTCGTCCGGCTTGACGTCGGCGGTGCGGATGGACCAGCCGTTGAGGCCGTCGCCGAGGCCGTAGGCCATGCGTCCGTTGAAGCGGGCCTTGTTGGCCACGAATTTATCGAGCTGGGTGGCGAGGTAGATGCGCACGGCGTCCTTGACGCCGAGCTCGACGGCCTCGAGGTTGCCGGCCCAGTAGTCCTCGGGGGTCAGGAACTGGCCGTTCATGCCCTTCTGGCCGAGCTCGTCGATGCGGGCCTGCGAGTAGTTCCAGTTGGCCGGGTCGGCGCCGCCGGGCATGTAGCCGTAGTAGGGCGCGTACATCTGGCTGACCGTGACGTCCCACCAGGCGCGGGTGGCGCCGGCGCCCCAGCCCTCGGTGTAGAGGTGCCAGGCGTAGTCGGCGGGGTTGCCGTAGTAGGCGGTCTTGGAGCACTTGGAGCGGTCCCACTCGAGGCGCTCGACCTTGATGCCGGCCTTCTCGATCTGGTCGGCCATGTAGCGGCCGGACTTTAGGCGGCCGTTCGGGTCGTCGACGCGGATCATGAACTTGATCGCTATGTCCTTGCCGTCGAACTGCCAGAACGAGCCCTTCTTGGCCAGGCGGCCCTTGTTCTCGGGCAGCTGGGAGGCGGCGGTCATGGCGGCGTCGATGTCGGCTATGGCCTTGCGCTCGTTGCCGGTGGCGCTCATGCCGAGCTTGGAGGCGATCAGGTTGTAGCGATAGGTGCCCGGCTGGCCGGGGGTCGCCATGGTGAAGGTCGGGTCGCCGTCGCCGAGGAGGATCTCGTCAACCATCTTCTTGCGGTTGAAGAGCCAGTTCATGGCGAAGCGGACCTCGCGGATGGCGAAGGGGTTGAACTCGGTCACGCCGTCGGCCTTGGTCCAGGTGTACGGCGCCTTGTTCGGGATGGGATTGACGAGGAGCGACCAGGAGCCGGACGGCACCGCGTAGATGTCGAGCTTGGCCTTGTCGGCCTCGCTGAGCGTCTGCAGTATGTTCGGCGGGACTGCCTGGAAGAACACGTCGGCCTTGCCCTCGACGACGTCCTTGAGACCCAGGGACTGGTCCATGCTGACGGTGTAGATCACCTTGTCGACGATAGGGCCGTTCTTGACCTGGGCCGTCGCGGCTGCCGCGACGCACAGGCCTACGGCCAGCGCGACTAGTGTCTTCTTCATGTAAAACCTCCTTACATGAGGACGGAAAGATTGGCTATTGTGTAGCATCTATTCGAATTTGTAAAGAATCGACTTTTCACGTTAAAATTTCAGCAAGGGTGCAGTGGGTTTAATTTTTTATTTCATCGACACTTATGTGTCTTCGTATAGAATCGCGCAGCCGTCGGCCCGCGTCCGGGGCCTCGCCTGGCCCGAACGCGGCGCGTTTCTCCGTGTCAATACTTGAACGAGCTCTCCCCTATGAATTCCCGCACGAGGCTATCCTGGGGTACGTACTGGGCCGGTATGGGCGCGAAGAACGCGAGGAAGTTGAGGAGGCGCTTGGCCTCGCAGTACTCCGGGTCCATGGGCTTGACCGAGCGCAGGATGGGCTCGGCGTAGACCTTGAGGACGCCGAGCTCGTAGTCCAGCGCCGAGTTGAGCGCCGCGTCCGCCGAGTTCTGGAAGGGGAAGATGTGCAGCCTCTCGCCGCGCTGGACGCTCGGCCACATCTTGATGGTCTCGAGCGCGGTTCGGCCGCGGAACTGGTTGTCCCTGACCATGCGGCGTATCAGGCGGTTGTCGGTCGTCGATATCCTGTTGTGCTCGTCCAGGTTGATCTGGGTCAGCGCCGATACGTATATCTTGAACTTCTGCTCCTTGGGGATGCGCGGCGTCAGGCGCTCGTTGAGGCCGTGTATGCCTTCCATTATGAGAATCGTCCG
>CAZNNA010000438.1:0-2332 GCA_964573825.1 uncultured Treponemataceae bacterium | reverse complement strand
GCTACCTCGGGTACGGCGCTCTGGAGGTAGATGACGCTCTTGGCGGGGTCTATGCCGCAGGCCAGGTAGTCGAGGGCGGCGGAGCGGACGTTGTCCGCCAGGCCCTCGATGTGCTCCTTCTCGGGCTTGGTGGTCAGGGTATGGAGGTCGGCAATGATGAAGAAGCACTCGTACTCGTCCTGGAGCCTGACCCGGTTGGCCAGGCTACCGACGTAGTGGCCGAGGTGCAGCTTGCCCGTGGGCCTATCGCCCGTGAGAATTCTCTTGCGTTCCATGCGATGCGTCTCCGGTTAAAGCGAGTAGTGGGGGAGCGCCGGGCCGCCGCAGGGCGGCCCGCGGGCGCCTCGCGGCCTTCGAATCAAGCGGCGGGACGCCTCGCGGGGCTCCGCGAGGCCCCGGCGCCCCTCGACGAGGGGCGCGCGCTCCCGCCTATCGCCAGGCCCAGGAGCCCGATGGGGAGGAGTAGGGAAAGGAGGCCGACGAGGCGGCTACCGCGGTAATCATGGACGCATCATAGCGCGCGCCTCGGCGGCTTGGCAAGCCGGTCGCTACGGTTACCTGTCGCCGCAGCAGCCGTGGCCGTCGGCGACCTTGGTCCAGACGCAGAAGATCAGGTAGTAGTACTTGGCGACGACGAGTAGGCCGATGGCTATCCTGGCCCAGAGCGGCTCGGAGAGGATGAAGGCGAGCGCCGCGAGCGCCGTCGTGACAATGAGGGTCCTGACCTTGTTGCACCTCGTCATGGAGCGCTCGAGCATGAAATCGCCGAAGTAGGTGTTGAGGCCTTGCCTTCTCATGAACCAGCGGATGAAGCGCGTCGAGCAGTGCATATAGGCGGCTAGCGCTAGGAGGAAGAAGAACGCGGCTGGGAGTATGTCGAGGAAGAGTCCGGCTGCGCCGAGACACAGAGAGACGGAGCCAATGACGGCGCAGCGCGCGCGCGACGGCTTCTTCATGGTAGCCTCCTAGGGATCTTATTACATTATTAAAAGGGTATGGCAGGGAGTATATAGCGGTTCCTAGGGGAAAGGCAATATTTTTCTGTGAGCGTTCGCTCATTTTTTCCGTCGAAAATGTAAATTTTTCGTTTTAATTATCTCTAGCTAGTCAAGGTGAAGCCGAGCCTCTACCGCCCCCTGTGTGGAGGCGCTGCCGTCCAAGGAATCGTTCCAGGGCGTGTAAGGCCTTATCGCTCGCGCGAGGCTCCCGGCCGGGCGGTCGCGGGTCTTAACGACGAAATCGTCGACCCGCGCGCGTCTTACGCCTATCCTCCCTAGTCTTCGGTAAAGATGGCCCCGGTGCCCAGGCCCTCGGCCTTGGCACCGAGGAGCTCGCCTAGGGGGCTGCCGGCCGAGGCCCAGGAGAAGAGCCCGAGCGCCTCCCTGACCCGGGCCATGCCGGCCGCCAGGTCGCGCGTGGAGGCGTCGAAGGCCGCGTAGTAGGCGGCGCTCGAGCGCCCGTCCTTGAGGGCGCCGACGCCGACGCCGCCTTCGTGGAGGGCCCTGAGCTCGAGGAGCCGGTAGTAGGGGCGTTCTATGGCGAAGAGCGCCTTGAGGCAGTCGAACAGGGCCGCGGAGACGGCCTTCTTCTCCGCGATCCAGTCGGTGAGGCGCGGCTCGCGGCCCGCGTCCCTGGCCTCTCGCCAGGCGGCGAGGGCCGGGGCCTGGGCGTCGAGCCGCGAGAGCGCGGCGGCGAAGGCCGGGCGCCCCTTGTCGATGGCGGCCGCGTAGCCCGAGGCCACCGTGAGGGCGCGGGGAGAGAAGGCCTTGTAGGCGTCCTTGCGCCAGTCGCCTCGGTAGGACGGCAAGGCCGCGGGCTCGACGGCCAGGAGGCGCAGCCCGCCGGACTCCGTCAGCTCGACGACCCCGCCTGGCTTGGCCGTGGTGACGGCGCCGTCGGCGCTGACCGTCACCGCGCCTGAGTCGCAGGTTACGAGGAGCGAACCGTCGGGTACCGTGTCGACGATGAAGACGGTGCCTCGGACGCCCAGGACGGCGTCGTCGGCGGCTACGCGGAAGGATCCCGTGGCCAGGCGATCGACCTTGACGGCTATGGCCCCGGAGAGGAGCTGGAGGACCGTCCTGCGAGCGGCGTCGTCGAGTTCCTTGGAATCGAAGTAGAACGCCGTATTCTCCGATAGCTTGACGCTGGCGCCGCCCGCGGAGCCCGAGCCCAGGTCGACCTCGGCGCGGCTCTTGGGGCCGGTCGCTATGACGTCGTAGGCGAGTACCGTGTCGCCGATATCGGCCCTGCGCGGCTCCGAGCCCGCGCGGTGGATGGACACGGCGCCCTCGGCGACGACTAGCTCGCCGAGCCTGCGTGCTCCGGCCTG
>CAZNNA010000437.1:0-2336 GCA_964573825.1 uncultured Treponemataceae bacterium | reverse complement strand
CTACCTCCTTGAGTCGCTGGCGCGCTCTCGGCCCGAGAAGATAGCGAGCCTGGCTCCCCTCCTCTGCGAGGTAGACCCGGAGGAGGGCGCCGCGGGCGCCGCCGCCCGGGCCGTGGAGTCCATGCGCACCCGGCTCGGGCTCCTGAGCATCCCGAGCCGGCTCAAGGACTTCGCGCTACCCCTCGAGCGCCTCGTGGAGACCGCCGAGTCCGCCCGTCGCTTCGACTTCATGAATTTCCTGCCCCGGACCATGACCGTGGACGACGTCTTCGACTTCATCAAGACCGTCTATTAGGTATAGCTCCATGATAGCCGTTCGCAAGCTGATGACGCTCTCGCCGCTGCACCGGGCCCGCAAGGCAGCC
The DNA here is from genome assembly GCA_964573825.1 of uncultured Treponemataceae bacterium. Taxonomy (GTDB): domain Bacteria; phylum Spirochaetota; class Spirochaetia; order Treponematales; family UBA12059; genus SZUA-370. The sequence goes on along the minus strand of CAZNNA010000437.1, from coordinate 1,971 downwards.
CAGGTCCTCGGGCACCTGGAGGCCGAGTACCGCGCGGGCTCGGCGGCCCGGGCGCCCTGGGTCGTCGAGCTGGCGGCCGCCTTCGCCGGAGACGAGGCCCTGCCGGAGGCGCTCCGCGCCCTGGCCTCGGAGCTAGCGGGCGAGGGCGGACGGGCGGCGCTAGTCGACCCCGTCGCGGGCGTTAGGCTCGTCAATCGCCTGGCCCGGGGCCTCGAGGCCCACGCCGGCCTGTCGCCGGCCGACTGGGACCTGCGCGAGCCCCTGGGCCTGGCCCTGGCCGCCGGCGTCCGCCGCGTCTTCCCCGGCGTCCGCGCCTACCTCGAGGACCTGCGCTCGCCCTTCAACGTGGGCTCCATCTTCAGGAGCGCCGACGCCTTCGGCTTCGCCGAGCTCCTCCTGTCGGGCTTCACGGCCGATCCGGGCCACCCGAGGGCAGAGCGCTCCGCCATGGGGGCCGTCGAGTCCGTGCCTTGGCGACGGGCGGGCCTCTCGGACCTCGAGGCCTGCGTCGCCGAGGGCGGCACGGTCCTGGCCCTGGAGCTGCGCGGCGAGCCTATAGACGCCTTTAGCTTTCCCGAGCGCGGCATGGTCGTCGTGGGCTCCGAGGAGCTCGGCGTATCGCCCGAGGCCATGGCCCTCTGCTCCGCGACGGTAAGCATACCGATGCTCGGCGCCAAGGGCAGCCTCAACGCCGGCGTGGCCTTCGGCGTCCTGGCCAACGCGTGGCGCGCCTCGCTCGAGAGGCGGGGGATACGGCCTGATAAGCCCTAATCATCCATCTCCTCCGCCAGCGCCGAGCCCGCGAGGGGGCGCTTCCAGCGGCTGAAGAGCAGTCCGACTATGGCTATGTTGACGAGCGAGGCCGCGGCGAAGAGGTTCCACTTGGGCGAGCCGGAGGCTATGGAACCGACGTAGGCGTGCAGGCGCACGGCGACCGTGTAGGCCGCGTCGTCGTCCAGGAAGACGAGCGGAGCCAGGAAGCCGTTCCAGGCCGAGAGGAAGGCTACCATGGCCGCCGCGCCTATGACAGGCATGGCCAGCGGTAGCTGTACGCTGACTAGGTACCCGAACCCGCCGACGCCCTCGAGCCGGGCGGCGTCGCGGAAGGAGCGGGGCTGGTCGCGCAGGTAGGCGGTCATGGCGAAGAGCGCCGCCGGCAGGCTGTGGTAGAGGTAGACGAGTACGACGGGGGCGTAGCCTCCGAGGAGCCCGAGGCGGCGCCAGAGGCCGTAGAGCGGTATGAGCGAGTGGACGCCGCCCGCGCTCGAGAGGGCCTGCAGGGCGACGAAGCAGGCCGCCGCCAGGGCCGGCGGCCGATCCGCGAGCCAGGCTGCCGCCGGGAAGGCCACCAGGCCGATGAGGAGGGCCGTCAGCGCCGACACGTAGACGGTGTTAGCCAGGGCCAGCCCGAGGCCGTCGTCGACGAAGGCCGCCCGGAAATTACCCGTCGTGAAGAAGCGCGGCAGGGGCGCGTCGATAAAGGCTATGGAGAGTCCGGAGAAGGCCATCCAGAGCATGCAGTAGCAGAGTACCAGGGCGGCCAGGGCCAGGAAGGCGACGACGAGGCGGCTGCCGGCGCCTAGCGCCAGGTCGGCGAGTCGCCCGGGTACGCGGCGGTCCCGGCCGGGGCTTTCGCTCGGGCTTTCGCTCGGGCTTTCGCTCGGGCTTTCGCTCGGGCTTTCGCTCGGGCGGCGGCTCGGGCGGCGGCTCGCGTAGGCGCCAGGCGAGCCGCGCCGGTCGGCCGCCTCGGTGCGCGGTAGCGGGCTCCTACGCTTAAGGGCGGCGCGGGCGACGTAGACGACCGCGACCGCGAGTCCGACGGCCAGGGACAGGACGACGGCGTAGGCGGCTACGACGCCCTCGTCGGCATAACCAGAGAACATATCGTAGAGATAGAGCTCCAGGGTCGTGGTGGCCCCGACGACGGTGCGGTCGGTGACGCCGGCCCGCAAGGGCGGGCCCCCCGCCGTC
>CAZNNA010000436.1:0-2338 GCA_964573825.1 uncultured Treponemataceae bacterium | reverse complement strand
CGTACCAGCCGGAACCGTCGTCTGGCCCGCGGCCCTCGTCTACGCCGGCATCATGATAGGCTTCATGGCCTTCTTCGTACTTCGCTCGCTGAGGAATGATCCGGATTTGCTCGAGCGGCGACTCGAGATTAGGGAAAAGGAAGGCCGTCAGCGCCTCATCATGGGCCTTAGCCTGCCGTTCTACCTATGCGCCTTTATACTACCCGGCCTGGACTTCCGCTTCGGATGGTCGAGCCTGCCGATCGTGGCCGTAGCGGCCGGCGACCTCGTGACGGTCGCCGGTTACCTGCTCTTCCTCCGCGTCATGAGGGAGAATAGCTGGGCCGGTCGCACCGTTAAGACCTCGGCGGAACAGCGGGTCATCAGCTCCGGTCCCTATGCCGTGGTTCGGCATCCCATGTACGTAGCCGTCATCCTGCTCTACCTGGCGGGCCCCCTCGCACTCGGCTCGCCCTGGGCCTACATCCCGGTCGTTCCGATCGCGGGCGCCATCGTACTGCGCATACGGAACGAGGAGGCCGTGCTCCTCCGCGATCTGCCCGGCTACGCCGGCTACCTGAAGGCGGTCCGCTGGCGGCTCGTGCCGCATATCTGGTAGGCTAGGGGCGGAGGGACCATGGACGCATATAGTCGCGATGAACTCGGCCGAAGGGCCGTTGCGCATAGGCGCGCGCTGCACGCCATGCCTGAGGTAGGCCTCGACCTGCCCGAGACCGTGGCCTACGTCCGGGGCGCGCTCCTGGCAGCGGGGCTCGCTCCGCGCGACTGCGGAGGCGGCATCGTCGTCGATATCGGGGAGGAGGGACCCCTCGTCGCCCTCAGGGCCGATATGGACGCCCTCCCGGTAGCCGAGGAAACGGGGCTACCGTTCGCGAGCCGCAGGCCGGGCTTCATGCATGCCTGCGGCCACGACGCGCACGCGGGAGGCCTCCTGGCCTGCGCCGAGGCCTACGCGACCCGGCCGCCCGAGGGTTACCGCGTTCGGCTCGTCTTCCAGCCTGGAGAAGAAGGCTTCTTCGGCGCCAGGGACATGCTAGCCGCGGGCGTGCTCGAGGGCGTATCCGCCATCGAGGGAGGGCACGTCGGCGACCTATCCGAGGAGCTCGCCCCCGGGCAACTCGGCTTCTCCATGGGAACCCTCATGGCCGCGAGCGACCTGTTCGAAGGCGCCTTCCTAGGATCGGGCGGCCATGGGGCCGCCCCTCACCAGGCTAGGGACCCCGTACCGGCCCTGGCCGAGTACGTCATGGCCCTACAGGCCTTCAGGAATCGCGTTCCGGATCAGAGGCGCCCCTTCGTGGTCAGCGTCTGTTCCCTGGCCGCGGGCAGCACCTATAACGTCATCCCGAGCGAGGCTCGCTTCTCCGGGACCGCCAGGACCCTGTCTCCCGCCGACCGAGCCCTGGCGCGCGAAGGCCTCGAGCGAGCCTGCGCCGGTGTCGCGGCGACGCACGGCCTCGAGCGGCGCTTCCGCTGGATAGAGGGCTACCCCCCGCTCGGTAACGATCCGCGGATAGCCAGGGTCGCCATGGACTCCGCCTCGCTCGCCGTCGGCGCCTCCCGCGTCAGGGAGCTATCGATACCGAGCATGGGCGGAGAGGACTTCGCCTATTACCTGGAGCGTGTCCCCGGCTGCTTCTGGTTCATGAACACGCAGGGCGAGGGGAGGAGCTTCCCTAACCATCATCCCCGCTTCGACGTGGACGAATCGCGGCTGGGCGACTTCGCCCTGGCCCATATGGCCGTTGCGCGGGCCCTGGCAGGGGCCTGCGGAGCCTCGTAGGGGACTGCGGCGAGTCGATACCTAGCGCCGGGTGGCGTTTATGATATATGGTGAAGCCCATGGTTTCGAAACAGAAGACGCTTATCATACTCAATCCCGTAGCCGGCAAGGGCAGGGCCGGTAGCCGTATCGGAGAGATGCGGACGCTCCTGGACGCCCATGGGCAGGACTACGACATCGCCCTGACCGAGCGTCCGGGGCATGCCGCGGAGCTGGCGGCCGGAGCGGCCGGCTACGGCGTCGTCGTCGCGGCCGGGGGCGACGGCACGGTCAACGAGGTAGTCAACGGCCTCATGCGGCTCAAGGACGCGGGGCTGGAGCCGCCCTCCCTCGGCGCCTTCAGCGTGGGGCGCGGCAACGACTTCGCCTACGGCGCCGACCTGCCGTCCTCGCTCGAGGACTGCGTGGCCGTACTGGCCGCCGGGGTTCGACGGCCCTTGGATATTGGCCGCGTCAAGGGCGGCGACTACCCGGACGGTAAGTACTTCGCCAACGGCATGGGCATAGGCTTCGATACCATCGTCGGCCTCGAGGCCGCCAAGATGCGGCACGTCC
>CAZNNA010000435.1:0-2344 GCA_964573825.1 uncultured Treponemataceae bacterium | reverse complement strand
CCTCGACGAGGTGCCTTATCCCGAGACCGTTGCCGGACGCCAGGAGGGCCGCCAAAGAGGCGAGCGCCATGGAAATCGATACCGGTAGCCTCGCGACGAAGGCGCCTACGACGAATACGCCTACCATCACGAGGAACAGGATGAACTCGAGCGACACCGCTAGGGTTCCTTACTTGAAGGCCGCGGCCAGCGGGGCGCCCACGGCGGAGATGCGCTCGACCTTGGTTAGCTGGATCTTGGCCTCGCCCGCCAGCTTCGTGAAGAAGCCGTCCGAGTCGCCGTCGGCCACGATGATGGCGTAATGGGAGGCTGCCATGCACAGCTGGATGAAGCCGTCGGACAGCGGGCCGCGGCGCGCGCCGCCGCCCACGTGGACGGTGATGACGGTCATCTTGAGCTGCTTGGCCTTGGCCAGGAGGGCCTTGGTCCGCTCGGTCTCGGCGTCGGCGCTGATGCCCGCCGCGCCGAGGCCCTTGGAGCTGCCGCCGGCCACGAGGACGAGGGTCTTGGCCTTGCCGTCGAGGCCGTCCGCCTTGACCAGGGTATCGGCCGAGAAGGGGATCTTGGCCCGGGTCAGGAGGACCTTGATCATCTCGAAGTCGGCGCTCTGCCCAACGGCGGTGACCATGGCGGGCTTGTCCGCGAAGGCGGCGGGCTGGGCCGACAGCGAGGCCGCGAAGGCGAGGGCTATGGCCAGGGCTAGGGTAATTCTCTTCATCGTATGCTCCTTACAAAAAACGTACTCTCGTTACTATAGGCCGAGTCGCCGCCTGGGTAAAGCGAACGCCCGACGCCCTATTATCCGCGCTCGAGTCCTCGCGCTAGAGCGTAAAGCGGGCGGCCGCCGCGAGGGCGTCGCTCATGGCCGACGCGTTCTCCGAGGCGATGGCCGTGGTGTCGGAGACGGCCTTGCCTATCTCCGCCGTCCCGCCGAGTATCTCCCGCTCGCCGTCGAGCACGGCGCCGTTGATGGCCTTGAGGCTTACGACGCGCTCGAGTATCAGCTCGTTGCCCGAGCTCATCTCGGCGGCGCTCCTCGTCACGTCGCCCGATATAGCCTTGAGCTGGGCCAGCTCGGTGAGGAGCTGGGCTCCCCCGGCCCCCTGCTCCCGCATGGCGCCGCTGATGCGACCCATCTCGTCGTCCAGGGGCTCGGTCTTGGCCACGATGCTGGCGAAGGCCTCGGTCACCGCGGTGGTCGCCTCGCGGACGCCGTCTATGGCGCCGCCTACCTTGCCGAGGTCGGTCGCTATATCCTTGGCCTGCATGGAGGCCTGCTCGGACAGCTTGCGTATCTCGTCGGCGACCACGGCGAAGCCGCGCCCGGACTCGCCCGCGTGGGCGGCCTCGATGGCGGCGTTCATGGCCAGGAGGTTGGTTCGCTCCGCTATGTCCTGGATGACGACGACGGCCTCGGATAGGTTGCGCGACACCTGGGATATGGCCTGGACCGACTCGTTGACCTCGTGGATGCGGTCGCGGCCCGCCGCTCCCTCTTCCTTCAGGGCGGAGGCGGCGGCCGCGGCGCCCTGGGCGCTCCGGGACACGCTCTCGACGTTGGCTATCATCTCCTCGACCGCCGTCGCCTGGCTCCCTAGTATGGCGTTCTGGCGGCCGATCAGGTCGCCGAGCGACTCGACGCCGCGGGCCGTCTGCTCCATGGCGGCCGATAGCTCCGAGACGGCGAGGGCCTCGTCGGCCAGGCGGCGCCCGTTGCCGTCGATGTTGGCGTTGATCTGCGTGACGGCGGCGCCGGTCTCCTCGATATTGGCCAATAGTTCGCGCTCGCGCCGCGCCAGGTCGTCCAGCCGTCCCTTGAGCGTCGATATCAGCGTCCTTAAGGACTCGACGAGCCCGTCGACGCTGGCCGCTATGGCGCCTATCTCGTCCTTGCCGGCCATGCTCGATCTGACTGTGAGGTCGCCAGAGCCGACCGCGGCGATGAAGCCGCCGAGGCGGGCAATATCCTTGCGTATGCTCCGTACCGTAAGGCTCATGACGAGGACGACTATGCCCAGCCCCGCGGCGACGAAGCCGATCAGGAGGACGTACGAGGCGTCGAGCGTCGCCTTGGCTCCCTCGTACTGGCTCTCCGTCTTGCCTATGACCATGTCGTCGAGGGCCGTGAGCGCCTGCCTCAGGCTCTCGAAATTCTCCTCCACGTTGGCTATGAGCGAGTCCTCGACCGCTCCTTCAGTCTGATAGGCGTAGAGTATAGAGGCGAAGGGCGCGGCGTACTGCTCGAACCGCCTGTAGACCTCGTCCAAGGCGGCGAACTGCTCTTCGTCAAGGTTCTCGAGCATGTAGAGCGCCACCATCTGCTCGCGGGCGTCGGCGAGCGCCG
>CAZNNA010000434.1:0-2352 GCA_964573825.1 uncultured Treponemataceae bacterium | reverse complement strand
AGGGATTTAGCTGGGGGTTGGTTGGGCCGGGGGCCCCTGATTGCATAAATATGCAATCAGGGGCCCCGGGCTGCATCTTCGGTGGAATCCGCGCCGAACTTGCGAACGGGGGCTCCAGTTGGTATCCTGTCTCCGCAAAGGGAGGCAAACATGGACAGGAGGCTCAACGTACTCTCGGAGACGGGTCGGCTCCGTAGGGTCATCGTGCACACTCCGGGCGAGGAGGTCGAGGCCATGCGCCCGAGCCGCGCCGAGGAGGAGCTCTACAACGACATAATCCCGCTCGAGGTGGTGAGGCGCGAGCACGCGCAGCTCAAGGGCTTCCTATCGCGCATAGGCGAGGTCTACGAGCTAGGCGACTTACTGCGAGAGACTCTCGCGGATAGTACCGCACGCGCAGATTTCGCCGCCCTCCTGGCGGGCCATTACGGCGCCGGCCACCGGCTCGAGGAGCTGGCGGCCATGGACGCCGCGAGCCTTGCCAGGGCCGCCATCGTCGGCCTTCCCTCTCGCCACGTCCGCCTGGCCGACTTCATAAAGAACGCCGACTTCGACATCCCGCCCCTACCTAACATGTACTTCATGCGCGACGCCGCCATGGTCTATCGCGATCGCTCCATATCCTCGGCCATGCGCTTCCCGGTACGCCGCGCCGAGGCCCTGATCAATCGCTTCGTCTTCGAGCGCCACCCCGACTTCCGCGGAGGCGGTAGGCTCCTGGACGGCCCCTCGCTCGTCAGGGAGGGCTTCTCCATCGAGGGCGGGGACTTCCAGGTACTGTCCAAGAACGTCGTGGTCATAGGCGTGTCGGAGCGCACCAGCGCCGATGCCGTCGACGCCGCCGCGAGGGCCATGGCCGACGCTTACGGCGAGCCCGTGACCCTGTTCGCCGTCATGCTACCCATAGCCCGGGCCACGATTCACCTGGACATGGCCTTTACGATCATCGACCGGGACGCCTGCCTCGTCTACGAGCCCGTCATCACGGGTTCGCGCCGGGCCCGGGTAGCCAGGATCGATGCGGCCCCGGGCAGGCCGGCCAGGCTTTCCGAGGCGGATTCGCTGCTCGGAGGTCTCAAGGCCGTCGGATTCGACCTCAAGCCGGTGGCCACCGGCGGCTCCGACGCGCTGAGCCAGGAACGCGAGCAGTGGCTGTCCGGCGCCAACTCCTTCAGCTTCGCCCCCGGCAAGATCATCATGTACTCCTGCAACGTGCATACGCTGGAGTCGCTCTCGGCCGCGGGCTTCGAGGTAAGGTCGGCTAGCGAGTTCGCCTCGAGCGGCGCGGATCCGCTCTCCTACGGGCGCCTGGCCGTCGGGTTCGACGGCGTTGAGCTGGCCAGGGGCGGCGGCGGCGCCCGCTGCATGACCTGCCCCGTGGAGCGAGAGGACTAGGCCCCTCGGCTAGCTCCTTGGGGCTCCCCCCGGGCGCCGATATCGCGCGAGCCCGGGGTGCGAGCCTCTACTAGTCCGCGGCCCGTCGAAGGTAGAGCCTGGCCAGGGCCGCCTCGACCTCCTCTCCGATGAACCAATGGCTCGGGTGCCGCACGTTGGCTAACACTGCGATGACGAGGCCCTCGTCGGGATAGACCGATAGCATCGAGGCGAAGCCGCCGTACCCGCCCGAGTGCCAGAGCATCCGCCTCGGCTTTCCCTCTATCTCCGCCGTGCCCGTGAAGATGCCGTAGCCGTAGGACATGCCCTCCCAGGCCTCCTTCCGAGGCTCCCCGATGCGTCCCGCCGGCGAGTCGGAATCCGCTATCAGGCTCCGGCCCAGGCGTAAGAGGTCGACGGGCCTGCAGATGGCTGAACCCGCGGCCATGGGTTGGCTCGGATGCTCCCGGAGGCCGGCCACGGCGAAGGGCTTGAGCCGCCAGAAACCCCTAAGGCGATCCTCGCGGTACTCGCCGTCGTCGATAGCCAGCGTCTCGAACCCCAGGGGAAGCGAGACCCGGTTACGCACGTACTCGGCATAGCTCTGGCCGCTCGCCAGCTCCAGTATGCGCCCGAGGAGTACGTAACCTGAATTGCAGTACGAGAAACGCTCCCCCGGAGAGAATTTCCTACGCGCCGTAGCTATGTAGCGATAGTGATCCTCGAAGCTTCTCTCGCGACTCAGGCCGAACCAGAAGAAGGGCTGCTCAGACGTCTCGGGGAGGCCGGAGGAATGCGTCAGGAGATGCGATAGGAGTATGGCCTCGCCGCCGGGAAAGCCGGGGAACCACTTCTCGAGTGTATCGTCCAGGCCTAGGAGTCCCCTAACGACTGCGTCGAGCACGGCCAAGCCGGTCACTACCTTGGTGATGGATCCTATGCTATAGACTTGGTCCGGGCGCGGCTCGCCGCCGTTAC
>CAZNNA010000433.1:0-2371 GCA_964573825.1 uncultured Treponemataceae bacterium | reverse complement strand
GCCGGGCTCGGATCGGGCTGGCGGCGTATCGAGCTCGACCTGTCGCCCCTGGCCAGTGCGCGAGCCTACGCGGGCGACGGCTCCGAGGTTCCCGCGGCCGGGCTGTCCGGCTCGTTTTCGTCGCTCGCTACGGCCGGCCTAGTCACGCTGAGCGTGAGCGGCCTCGCGGCCGGCGACGCCGTCCTCGTCGACGAGCTCTGCCTCGAGAGCGCCCGGGACGGAATGGCGGCCCTTGGCGAGCTGTCCTTCGCCCTCGGCGACGAGCGAGCGGCCAAGGGCGCCTACCTCGCGGGCGCTGCCTCGGGTAGCCTATCCTCCGACTCCGCCGTCGCGGCCAGGCTCGCGGCCGGTTGGTCGGGCGCCCCCGCCAGCCTGTCGGCGAGCTTGGCGCCCAGCCTCGCCTTCGCGGCCGGCGGCTCGGCCCAGGCGGCCATGGGCCTGGGCTACGTCGCGGCCTTCCCTTCGCGTAGCGCCCCGACGAGGCTCGTCGATAGCTTCGCCTGGAACGGCCAGGCGGGCCGCTACGGCAAGGCCCTCGAGGCCGCGCTAGCCCTGGGACCGTTCGGCGCCTCGGCCTCGGTCGCCGCCGACGAGGAACCCTCGGCCTTCAGCCAGCGCTGGGCCGCCTCCCTCGCGCTGTCGGGCCTAGCCTCCGTCTCGGGCGCGGCCCGCCTCGACGCCGCGAGCGCGGGCGACGCCGGCCTCGGAACGGGGACGCTGGGCGATATCGGCGGCGACTGGCTCAAGGCCTGGGGCCTCGCCCTTCCCGCGGCCGAGTCGTCGGCCTACGCGCGCAGGCTCGAGGCCAGGGCCGCCATCGCCGGCTCCGTCCTCTCCGCCTCCGCCAGGCGCGACGGCGGCGGCTCGACGAGCCCTGCCTCGCGCGCGGAGGCCAGGCTGTCCGTGCCGCTGGGCCTGGGCGCGGTGACGCTGTCCCCTTACTACGCCCGAAGCACGCTCGTCGAGCGCGCCTCCTCGTCCTCGTCCTTCCTCGGAGACGCCCAGGCCTTCGCCTCGGACGCGCTCGCCGCCTCGGAGCTGTGGCGACGCCTGCCCGTGGGCGAGCTCTTGGAGCCCGGGGCCTTCGACGCCTTCGAGTCGTTCGCCGCGGGCGCCAAGCGGGCCGAGCATCGGGCGACCCTCGGGCTCGGCCTGTCGCGGCCCCTAGGCGCCGGGCTCGTCGACCTGGTCGCGCCGAGCTCGATAGAGGCTTCCGTGGCCCGGGTAGCGGCCTTGGAGGACGAGTCGCGCGCCGACCGCCACGTGCTGTCGCTCGCCTACGCGGGCGGCGCGGCCAACCTCTTCGGCAGGGCCGGGCATCGGCCTATCCTCAGGGCCGTGGCCTTCGACGAGTATTCCTATAAGACGACCCTGTCCGTCTCCGCCTACGCCTCCGACGGGGCCGCGCTCCCGAGCCTGTCGAGCAACCTTGCCGCCAGCCTCGAGGGAGAGGCCGGCTGGACGCTGGCGCTGACCAACGATCTCTCCCTGTCCGCGGCCAGGGCAGGGACGAACTGGTCGGAGGCCGCGGGCGCCGCCCTGGCGCTGCGCCCGAAGCGCGGCTGGATAGGCTTCATCCTCGACCTGGCGCTCGGGTGGCGTAAGGGCTCTCGAGTATCCGATCCCGGCGCAGCCGATCCCGGCGCAGCCGATCCCGGCGCAGCCGATCCCGGCGAGGCACCCGGAGGCGCTCAGGCGACCTGGGTCTCGGCCTGGCTAGACGAGACCCTCGCCGCGGAACCCTCCTACCTCGAGCGCCTCGACCTGAAGGCGAGCATAGGGCGCCCGAGCGGGCCAGGAAAGCCACTGTCGCTCAGGCTGTCCTTCGACTACTCGGCCAGGCTATCCCTCGCGGGCTCGCTCTCCCTGGGCGTGGGAGGGGGACTCTGGCAGACGACGGCGCTCGACGCCACGGCCGCCTCCTGGTCCTTCGGCTACCGCCTCTCCGTCGACGCGAAGGTCACCTTCTAGCGCTCTCCGTTGACAGCGGGGCGCGGCCCTCCGTATAGTAACTCACCATGAAACGACGCCTCGTAACCAGCGCACTCCCGTACGTCAATAACGTGCCCCACCTCGGCAACCTCATCCAGGTCCTATCGGCCGATGTCTTCTCCCGCGCCTGCCGGCTCCGCGGCTACGAGACGCTCTACGTCTGCGGGACCGACGAGTACGGCACCGCGACCGAGACCAAGGCCGCCGAGGAGGGCGTGACGCCGGCCGAGCTCTGCGCCCGCTTCCACGACGTGCACAAGGCGATCTACGAGTGGTTCGGCATAGGCTTCGATAAGTTCGGCCGCACCTCGTCGCCCAGGCAGACGGAGATAGTGCAAGGCCTCTTCAAGGACATCGACGAGGCCGGCTTCGTCCGCGA
>CAZNNA010000432.1:0-2373 GCA_964573825.1 uncultured Treponemataceae bacterium | reverse complement strand
GGTCTTCTTGCTGGTGAAGCCGAGCCTGTTAGCCGCGGTCTGCTGCAGCTTGGACGTCGTGAACGGAGGCTTCGGGCGGACGAGCCGGTCGCTCTCCTTGAGCTCGGCCACGAGGCAGGGGAGCCCGGCTATGGCGTCGGTGACGGCCTTGACGTCGGCCTCGCCCCTGAGCTCCGCCTTCTGGCCCTTATAGCTCGTAAGCTCGCCCGAGAAGGCGGCCCTCCCCTTCTTGAAGTCGGCCTCCAGGGTCCAGTACTCCTCGGGAATGAAGGACTCGACCTCGGCCTCGCGCTCGCAGAGTATGCGGAGCGCCACCGACTGCACGCGCCCGGCCGACAGCCCGTTCTTGACCTTCTTCCAGAGGAGCGGCGACAGGTTGTAGCCCACGAGCCTGTCGAGGACGCGGCGAGCCTTCTGCGCGTTCACCTTGTCCTCGTCTATGGCCTTGGGCGCCTTGACCGCCTCCCGTATGGCCTGGGGCGTGATCTCGTTGAAGACGATGCGCCCTATCTTGAGGCCCTCTACCTTCTGCTCAATGGCGCCCCGGATATGGAAGGAGATCGCTTCTCCCTCCCTGTCGTTATCAGATGCCAGGAGCACGGCCTTGGATTTCTTGGCGGCCTTGAGCAGCTCCTTGAGGAGCTTGGCCTTGCCCCGTATGGTCAGGTACTCGGGCAGGAAGCCGTGCTCGACGTCCACGCCCAGCCTGGACTTGGGAAGGTCTATGAGATGCCCCATGGAGGCGAGCACGATGTACGATCCGCCGAGGTACTTCTCTATGGTCTTGGCCTTGGCCGGGGACTCCACGATGACCAGCGTCGGCTTATCGGCCGCCTTCACGGCCTTGGCCTTCTTAGCGCCCGTCGCGGTTCCCGCCTTGGCGCTCGTCTTAGCGCCCGTTTCGCTCGCCATGCTGCTGCTTCTCCTATCGTATCGCCATGAGCCTAGGCCGCCGGTTACGCGACCGGGACCTGCGCCTGAGCGGCGCCTCGCCGCGGCGCGGGCCCGGGAGCCCGCTACCGCCGCGGACCGGGTTCCGCGGCGCGGCGACCCGGCCGGTTTCCGTCGCCGGCCCCGCCGGCCTCGCCAGCCAATCCGCCATAATATCGTCGAAGGTCTCGGGCGTCATAGCCCCGTCGGTCGCCAGGGCGTCCGAGCCCGCCGACCGCGGCCCGCCGAGGCAGGCAGCCGCCGCGTAGACGTCCCGCCCTTCCTCGAGGGCGAAGGCGGCGGTGATGAGCGCTCCGGAGGCTCCGGGGGCCTCGATGACCAGGGTCGACCTGCACAGGCCGGCCAGTATCCTATTTCTTTCGGGGAACGTCCAGCGCGAAGGCGGCGTCCCCGGGGGGTATTCCGAGGCCAGGCCGCCTCCCGAGCCGAGCATGGCGGCCGCGAGGGCCTTGTTGGAAGGCGGGTGCACCGTGTCTATGCCGCAGCCGAGTACGGCGAAGGTGGCCCCGCCGGCCGCCAAGGCGCCTCGGTGAGAGGCAGCGTCTACGCCCCGGGCGAGGCCGGACACGACGTCAACGCCTCGCGAGGCGGCCTCCCGACCCATTCGGTAGGCCGTCTCGAGGCCGCGCCCCGTCGGGTAGCGCGTACCGACGACGGCCAGGGCGGGACGTGAGCCGCCGGGTAGGCGCCCGCGCACGTAGAGCGCGAAGGGAGGCCTGGCCGTCTCCCGGAGCAGGGCGGGATACTCGGCGTCAGGGTAGCAGACGAGCCTCGCGCCCGCCTCGGCGAGCCAGGCCTCGTCGGCGATGGCGGCGCGGATCCAGGCCTCGGGCTCCCAGGTAGCGCGGCTCGAGAGCCTGCGACCAGCGATGCGCTCGACCCCGGCCCGCCCGAGCCGGCCGAGCGCGGCCCCCGGATCGGCCGCGGCTACTTCGTCGCTCCGAAGGGCCAGGATAAGGAGTATGCGCTCCCTGACCGATAGCGCGAGCATGCGGGCTACGAGGCTAGCGAGGGCCGGCCTAGCGTCCATAGAGCTCATCCAGGATACGCTTCTTATTCTCGGCCGCCTGGCCGCGCTTCTCCTCGACCTTGGACAGGGAGATGATCCTGTCGTAGGCGTCGGCCGCCTTGGTCGGCTCCCCCGCGCCGTAGAGGGCGCGCGCGTAGACGAAGAGCGCGTCCACGTTGGAGCCGTCGAACGAGAGGAGCGCCTCGAGGGGCTCGAGGGCCGCCTCGTGGCTCTCCCGCTCGAAGGTCAGGAAGACGCCCAGGGCGTAGAGGGCCCTCGCGTTCTTGGGATCGACGCGCACGGCCTGGGTCAGGGCGCCCTCGGCCGCGTCGAGCCAGGCCTCCCGGCTCGCCTTGCCTCCGCCGACCTCGGCCCGGGCCGCCTTGGCCAGGTAGGTCGCGGAGACGCCGGCC
>CAZNNA010000431.1:0-2376 GCA_964573825.1 uncultured Treponemataceae bacterium | reverse complement strand
GGGCCGCGATAGCCACGGTGACGACGAGGAGTACCCCGAGGAGCCCGACGCGGCCCGTGCCGTCCCTAAGGAGCTCTGCGAAGAATCGTTTCATCCTGGAAACCCGCCTATCGGTAGCTGATCCTGGGATCGATCCAGGAGTAGATGACGTCTACGATCAGGTTGATGATAACGAAGACGAAGGCGAAGAAGAGTATTGAGCCCTGTACCACCGGGTAGTCCCGCTGGTTAATGCCCGTCAGCGTGTAGAGCCCGAGCCCCGGCAGGGAGAATATCTGCTCGGTGACCACGGTGCCGCCGAGGAGTGATCCTACCTGCATGCCTATGATGGTCACGATGGGCAGGAGGGAGTTCCTGAGCGCGTGCCTGAGTATGACTACGCGCTCGGTGGCGCCCTTGGCCCTGACCGTCCTGACGTAATCCTGGCCGAGGTTCTCGAGGAGGCTGGAGCGCGTCATGCGCATGACCGAGCCCGCCATGATGGCGCCCAGCACCAGCGACGGCCAGATGAGGGAGCGCAGGTTCCCCACGGGGCTGGCGAGGAAGGCCGTGTACTCCAGGGGCGGGTAGTACGAGAAGCCCAGCGACAGCACGAGGAGCAGCATGGTCCCGAGCGCGAAGTTGGGCACGGAGACCCAGAGGAGGGCGAAGACGCGGGCGGCGCCGTCTACCCAGCTATTGCGCCTGACCGCGGCCAGTACCCCGAGGGGTATCGCTATGATCCACGAGATGATGGAGGAATAGGCCGTCAGCATGAGGGTTACCCTGAAGCGCGACAGTATCTCGGGCAGTACCGGGAGGCCGGTACGCATGGAGAGGCCGAAGTCGCCCCGGAGTACGCCGGAGATCCAGTTCCAGTACTGTACGTACCAGGGATAATCGAGGCCGTATTGCTTAAGCAGTTGCTGGCGCAGCTCGGGGTTGCCTTCGATGCCCATCATGAGGTCCACCGCGTCGCCGGGTATCATGTGGAGGAGGGCGAAGACCGCGAGGGATATGCCGAAGAGTACCGGAACGAAGAGGAGTAGTCGCCTGAGGATGTAGGTCCGCATGGCGATAGTATATACGCTTACCCGTATTCCGCAACCGAAATTTTTAAGCTAATCGAGATTATGGTGAAAAATAGTTTCATTGCCCGGCCGGGCGCATCTCGCCTCGCCGCATGCCTGGCGCGCCCTGGCGTCGACTCGCGCCCTACAAGGCTAGGGGTCGGCGATTGTCTGACAGGCGTCGCCCCAGGTAGTCCCGGTCGAGGCCCAGGTCCGATGCCACCTTGCGTAGCTGGTCGGCGGACAGGAGGTTCTGCTCGGCGTAGAGGTAGCAGAGCGCCTTCTCCGCTATGCAGGGCACGTCCAGGGCCGCCATGTTGGCCGGGATCGGTTCCGCCGCGTCGAGGTAGAGGCGCCTGAGGCTCGCGTAGAGCCGCGAGCGGCCTATGTCGCCGTGCACGGCCGCTAGCTCGGCGAGGAGGGGCTTGAGGTCGCCGCGCGAGGCTGCCTCTCCCAGGGGCTTGAGCGTGAAGAAGGTATACTCCTTGCCGGGTAGGTAATGGTGCCTGTCGCAGCGGGTGCAGTAGTTGGGCTCGCGCGGGTCGTCCTTGACCCTGTCGCCGCCTATGATGATGAGCGGGTCGAAGTAGAGGGCGGGGCATTCACGGCCCTCTACCCGGTAGTAGCGGTAGGTGTAGAGCGAGTCGGCTATGCAGTCGTCATGCTCGCAGTAGGCCGAGAGCGGGAAGACGTCGGTGGCGTTCTCCAGGAGCAGCCTGGCCGCCTGGTTGAAGATCTCGCGCCGGAAGTTAAGGATGAGGGTGGGCAGGACGAACACGAGGCCCCTCGACTCCGACTCGTTGCGTATGAGGTAGGCGACGCGCTCGTCGTAGAACGACGCCTCGTCTACGATCCAGGTGCCCACTTCGGGGCGCTCGGCTATGGCGGCCTCGAGGCCGAAGGAGTCCGCTACCTGGCTGATGGCATCGCCGCAGCGCTCGTAGCCGCCGCGATAGGGGAGGGCGTCCTCGGGGTAGTCCTTGAAGCGCTCGGCGTCTATGCCGAAGCGGACGAAGTGGGTGCGCCGCCTGTCGGCGCCGGCAGTGCTGGTCATGGACTCCACCGCGGCGCCCTTACGCAGGGCCACCCGAGCGTCGCGCCAGACGCGGGCGCTGTACTCGGTCTTGCCCGAGCCCATGGGGCCTATGACCAGGATGCGCCTGCCCGGGCGCGTGAAGTCGAAGTGGTTGAACGAGTGGTGCAGCTCGAGCCTCGGGAAACCGAGGCTCGGGAGCAGGTCCTCCGCGCCGGTGATAGCGTCCATCAGGCCTCGTCCTCGTCGTCGGCCGACTCGGGGAGGGCTCGCTTAAGCGAGGCGAAGACCGTA
>CAZNNA010000430.1:0-2380 GCA_964573825.1 uncultured Treponemataceae bacterium | reverse complement strand
CGCGTCCGGGGCGGCCCTCGTGTTCTTCTACGGCGAGGAGGCCCGCGCGGCCTACGAGGCCGCCAGGGGCGTCGCCTCCGGCGCCGCGCCGGGCGCCGAGCTCCGCCACTACGATGATTACGGGACGCTCGAGTCCGACGTCGCCAGGGCCGTACGGCCCGGCGACCTCGTGCTCGTCAAGGCGTCGCGCTCCATGGCGCTCGAGCGACTGGTCGAGCGCCTCACCGGTATCGGAGGATCCCATGTTCCTTGAGTGGATGTATCCCCTCGTCAAGTACTTCACGCCGCTCAACGTCTTCAGGTACCTGACGTTCCGCTCGGCCTACGCCGCCGTCACGGCCCTGCTCGTGGCCTTCCTCCTCGGCCCGCGCATCATCGAGGGCCTCCGAAGGCTCAAGTTCGGGCAGTCGGTACGGCTCGACGGGCCCCAGAGCCACCTAGCCAAGACGGGCACGCCCACCATGGGCGGGCTCCTTATCCTGTCGGCGGCCCTCGCGGCGACCCTCCTGTGGGTAGACCTCGGGAACCGCTACGTATGGATATGCATAGGCGGCATGCTCGGCCTCGGCGCGGTAGGCTTCCTGGACGACTGGCTCAAGATCAAGCGCAAGAACTCCGACGGCATATCGGCCAAGGCCAAGCTGGCGGGGCAGGGCGCGGTTGCCCTGGTCGTCGCCCTCCTCCTGTATGCCGATCCCTCGGGAGAGATGACCAAGCTCTACCTGCCCTTCTTCAAGAACCCGGTCGTCGACCTGGGCGTCTTCTGGGTCCCGCTCGCCGTCGTCTACGTCGTCGGATGGTCCAACGCCGTGAACCTGTCGGATGGCCTGGACGGCCTGGCGACCGGTCTCGTCATCATGGCCCTCATCGCCTTCTCCATCCTGACCTACCTGTCGGGCCGCCCGGACTGGGCCGAATACCTCGGCATTCCCTTCGTCCGAGGCTCTGGCGAGCTTACGGTCTTCTGCCTGGCCCTCCTGGGCGCCTGCGTGGGCTTCCTCTGGTTCAACGCCCATCCCGCCGAGGTCTTCATGGGCGACGTAGGCTCCCTGAGCCTCGGCGGCGTGCTCGCCGTGCTGGCCCTGGTCGTCAAGAAGGAGATACTCCTCTTCGTCATCGGCGGCGTCTTCATACTGGAGGAGGCGTCGGTAGCCATACAGGTGCTCTACTTCAAGGCGACCAAGGGGAAGCGCGTCTTCCGCATGGCGCCGCTCCATCACCATTTCGAGCTCTCCGGCTGGAAGGAGACCAAGGTGGTGACGCGCTTCTGGATACTGGGCGGATTGTTCGCGATCATAGCCCTGTCCACGCTCAAGATCCAGTAGGGAGCCGAAGGTGGAACGAGGCTTTACCATGGACAGGGCCCTAGGCGGCCCCGGAGGCGACTCCCTCTACCTCGTCTCGCTCGTCCTCCTGGCGGGGACGGGACTCGCCTGCCTCTTCTCCGCCTCGTACGGCTTCGCGCTATCGCTCGGTAAGCCCGCCTCCTACTTCGCCCTGCGCCAGCTGGCCTGGTTCCTCCCGGCCTCGCTGGCGTTCTGCGCCGGGGCCTTCTCGCCGCTCGACCGCCTCCGGGGCTCCATGTCGGCGCTCGTGCTCGGCTCCCTCGTGCTCCTGCTCCTGCCCTTCGTACCCGGCATAGGCATAACCAAGAACGGCGCCACGCGCTGGTTCGGCTTCGGCGGCCAGATGTTCCAGCCGTCGGAGCTCTTCAAGCCCATGCTGGTACTCTACCTGGCCCACATCCTCTCCAAGAAGGCCGAGCGCCTGGGCGACATAGTCAACGGCGTGATCCCCCCCTTCCTCATCGCCTGCGCCGGCTGCCTCGTCGTCCTGGCCCAGAACGACTTCTCCACGGCGCTGATGCTCGGCCTCATCGCGGTCGTCATGTTCTGGATAGCCGACGTACCGCTCGTGTTCTTCGCGGCGCTGGCCACGGTCGGCCTGCCCCTGGTGTCGCTATCCGTCCTGACGAGCGACTACAGGCTGCGTCGCGTGCTAGGCTTCCTGGCGCCGAGCCACGACCCCGCTAACCTGTCCTACCAGGTAAATAGCTCGCTCAGGGCCATCGCCTCCGGGGGCGCCTGGGGCAAGGGCCTCGGGCAGGGGACGCTCAAGCTCGGCAGCATACCGGAGGTCCAGTCGGACTTCGTCTTCTCCGCCTGGGTGGAGGAGACGGGCTTCGCCGGGGTCCTGGCCTTCGCCGGCCTGTGGACCTTCTTCCTGTGGCGAGCCTATCGCGTAGCCTTCTCCGCGGGCGATCCCTTCAGGTCCCTCCTGGCCTTCGGCGCCGCGTCCTACCTGGCGGCGCAGGCCCTGGTCAACATCATGGTGGTCTCGGGCGCGGCGCCGGCAACGGGCATACCGCTGCCGTTCTTCT
>CAZNNA010000429.1:0-2415 GCA_964573825.1 uncultured Treponemataceae bacterium | reverse complement strand
TCCGCCTCGACGGCGAACCCTCCGAGGCCGTGATAGCCCTGGGCGTCGTCGACGTGGCCGACTCGATAGAGCGGGCGATCGCCGGTACGCGGCCCATGGGCCTGCCGACCATGCTCTACGACGAGTCCGATCCCTCCGGAGATCCCTTCTATTCGTACGCTCCCAGGATAGGCGCCTCGCTGCCGGCCGGGCATCGCCTGGCGGACCTGGCGTACGAGCGGCGTATAGCCTTCGCCGATAGCCGGTGGCGCGTCGTCATACGGCCTTCCTCCATCCTCCTCGACGGCGATTCGCGTACCTCCCTGGTCGTCCTGCTCGCGGGCTCGGTCACGAGCCTCGCCCTCGGGCTCCTCGTCCTGGGACTGGTCCGCGACACCTCCAAGGCCAAGGCCCAGGCGGCGGCCGTCGCCGACGAATTCGAGCGTTTCTTCACCATGAGCCTGGATCTCTTCGTCATTGCCGGAATGGATGGTCGCTTCAGGCGCCTCAACGGAGAGTGGGAGGCGACGCTGGGCTATCCAATTCCGGAGCTCGAGGGAAAGGTCTTCATCGACTTCATTCATCCGGACGACGTCGAGGCCACGAGGGCGGCCGTGGCGAGGCTCTCCGAGGGTGACGAGGTAACCAACTTCGTCAATCGCTACCGGGCCCGGGACGGCAGCTACCGCTTCATCGAGTGGCGCTCGCGCCTCGGAAGCGACCGCCTGACCATCTACGCCGCGGCCCGCGACATCAGCGAGCGCATAGCCATGGAGGAGACCATGCGGCGTACCATAGCCGAGAAGGAGTCTCTCATCAAGGAGGTCCACCACCGCGTGAAGAACAACATGCAGGTGATCTCCAGCCTCCTCGACCTCGAGTCGCTGCGCTTCGAGGATCCTGCCTTCGCCCAGGCGGCCAAGGAGGCCCAGGGGCGTATACGCTCCATGGCCATGGTACACGAGCAGCTCTATAGGCAGGAGGGACTGGCGGCCGTCGACCTCGGGGCCTACCTGCGCGAGCTCGCCGGGCGCGTCGTCGACGAGTACCCCGACGGCGTCATGTCCCTGTCCATAGACGCGGATTCCGTGCTCCTGGATCTCGATACGGCCATTCCCTGCGGCCTGGCCATAAACGAGCTACTGACGAACGCCTTCAAGTACGCCGGGAACGGCCGCCCGGCCGCCGTCTCGGTGACCGCCGGCCAGGCCTCCGGGCTCTGCGCCATACTCGTGGAGGACGACGGCCCCGGCCTGCCCGCGGGGGCCATGGAACGCTCCCTGGGCGGGGCCACCCTGGGCCTGAGCCTGGTTTCGGGCCTGGCTCAGCAGCTGGGCGGCGAGTTGGCCATACTGCCCGGCGTGGGCGCGCGCTTCGAGGTACGCTTCCCGTATCCGCGCCAGGGAGCCCGGACGCTAGCCCGGGAGACGCGCCCCGAGCAGTCCTAGGAGTTGAGTATCGTGTTGATGAAGGTCACGAGGACCTGGAGCGCGTTCTCGTTGGCGCCGCCCTCGGGAATGATGATGTCGGCGAAGCGCTTGGTCGGCTCTATGAACTGGTAGTGGCCGGGGCGGACGACGTTCATGTACTGGTCTATCACCGAGTCGACCGTCCGGCCGCGCTCCTTGATGTCGCGCGTCAGGCGGCGTATGAAGCGTATGTCGTCCGGCGTGTCTACGAATATCTTCAGGTCTATGAGGTCGCGCACGCGCTCGTTGGTGAACACCATGATGCCCTCGAATATCACGAGCTTGCGCGGCGTCACCTTGATGGTTTCCTCCGCCCGCCTATGGTGCACGAAGTCGTAGGTCGGCATCTCCACCGGCTCCATGCGCTTGAGCGCCGACAGCTGGCTCCAGAGCAGCTCGTTATCGAAGGCCTCCGGGTGGTCGAAGTTGAAGGCCGTGATGTTGGAGTTGGATATGTACTCCGCCGACTTGTAGTAGTTATCCTGGGGTATGAACACGAAGTCGGAGACCAGCTCCGATATCTTGCGTACGATCGTCGTCTTGCCCGATCCCGAGCCGCCGCATATGCCTATGAGTCTCGCTTCAGCCATGGGGCGAGGATAGCACGCCGCCGCGGCTTTACGCCAGGGCGGCGCGTCGCGCGCTTCCCTCCACGCTCCCATAGGCGATGGCCGCGCGCTATACTATAGGCATGAAACGACGAACGAGACTGGCGATCGCCTGCGTACTGGCGACGTTCCTCCTGGCTTCTTGCCTTCCCGGCGACGGCAAGAATAATCCCGACAGGCCGGCCGGCTTCCTCATGGGTCTCTGGCACGGGCTCGTCGCGCCCGTCTCCCTGGTGGCTCAGGTCTTCAAGCCGAGCATCAGGGTCTACGAGGCCGCCAATACCGGCTTCTGGTACGACCTGGCCTTCTGGCTCGCCCTGAGCGGCGGCGTCGGCGGCGGGACGGCCGCCGCGAGGCGG
>CAZNNA010000428.1:674-2444 GCA_964573825.1 uncultured Treponemataceae bacterium | reverse complement strand
ATCACCTACGGCACCAACAACGAGTTCGGCTTCGACTACCTGCGCGACAACATGACCATGGATCCGGCCCAGCGAGTCCAGCGCGGCCACCATTACTGCGTGGTCGACGAGATAGACTCCATACTCGTCGACGAGGCCCGTACGCCCCTCATCATATCCGGCGCGGCGGAGGACGACACCTTCAAGATCAACGAGGTCGCCAGGCTCGCCCCGCAGCTCGTCGAGGTGGAGAAGGACCCCGCGACGGGAGAGTACCCCAAGGAAGAGGAAGGCGAGACCCTCGTCGGGGACTACAAGGTGGAGGAGAAGAGCAAGAAGGTCTCCTTCACCTCCTCGGGCCTCGACAAGATGGAGGCCGCCCTCAAGAAGCGCGGACTCATCCAGGGCTCCCTCTTCGACGAGCAGAACTTCGAGTACGTCCACTACTTTACCCAGGCAATCAAGGCCCGGGAGCTCTTCCATAAGGATACCGAGTACGTCGTGCAGGAGGGCCTCGTCCAGATAGTCGACGAGTTCACCGGCCGCATACTCCACGGCAGACGCTACTCCGACGGCCTCCACGAGGCCATCGAGGCCAAGGAACGCATCAAGATAGCCAGGCGCAACCGGACCCTGGCGACCATCACCTTCCAGAACTACTTCCGCATGTACGACAAGATCGCGGGCATGACCGGCACCGCGGAGACCGAGGCGGTCGAGTTCCAGAAGATATACGAGCTGGACGTCGTCGTCATACCGACCAACAAGCCCGTGGCCCGCCTGGACGAGGACGACCTCGTATTCCTGAACGAGTCGGAGAAGTTCGAGGCCATCTGCGACGAGATAGCCGAGGCCCACGCCAAGGGCCAGCCCATGCTGGTCGGCACCGTCAGCATAGACAAGTCGGAGCGGCTCTCGGCGGCCCTGACCCGCCGGGGCATCAGGCACGAGGTGCTCAACGCCAAGAACCACGCCCGCGAGGCCACCATCATAGCCGAGGCCGGCGCCAAGGGAGCGGTGACCATAGCGACCAACATGGCCGGCCGCGGCACCGACATCAAGCTCGGCGGCAACCCCGAGTACCGCGCCCGCAAGCGCGCCGGCACGTCCGCCGACGACGCGGCCTTCAAGGCCGCCCTGGAGGCCGAGTACGCCTCCTGGCGCAAGGACTACGAGGAGGTCAAGGCCGCCGGCGGCCTGTACGTGCTCGGCACCGAGCGCCACGAGTCCAGGCGCATCGACAACCAGCTACGCGGACGCTCCGGCCGCCAGGGCGACCCGGGCCGCTCTCGCTTCTTCATATCGCTCGACGACGACCTCATGCGCCTCTTCGGCGGCTCCAACCTCAAGGGCCTCATGATGAAGGTCGGCATGAAGGAGGGCGAGCCCATCTACCACCCCCTCCTCAATCGCACCATGGCCAACGCCCAGAAGCGCGTGGAGGAGCGTAACTTCGACATACGCAAGCACCTCCTCGAGTACGACGACGTCCTTAACCAGCAGCGTAAGTTCATCTACGATCAGCGCGACACCCTAGTCAAGGACGGGGACCTGGCAACGCGCGTGGTCGCGGCCGCCAAGGAGATGCTGGAGGCGAGCCTCCAGCGCTACGAGGACGAGCTCAAGGCCGACCAGAAGGCCGCCTACGCCTCGCTCCAGGACGAGCTCAAGGCCTCCTTCGGCTTCGTGCTACCCTTCAAGTCGGAGTCGCCCGAGGCCAGGAGGCTCGAGGACCTCAAGGCCACCGCCGAGGCCGAGCTCGACCGCGACCTCGAGGAGAAACTGGCCATG
>CAZNNA010000428.1:0-664 GCA_964573825.1 uncultured Treponemataceae bacterium | reverse complement strand
CCGACAACCTCAACCACTTCCTGCGATGGAAGTACCTATCGACGATAGACCAGAAGTGGCTCGACCACCTCGAGAACATGGAGGCCCTGCGCGAGGCCGTTTACCTCCGCCACTACGCCCAGAAGAATCCCCTGCTCGAGTACAAGCTCGAGGGCTTCGAGCTCTTCGACGCGATGATAGAGGACATTCGCAAGAGCGTGGCCAGCACCCTCTTCCTGGTGCGCATCCAGCGGCAGGAGGACAGGACCGTACGCCCCGTCGTGTCGGGAGCCCAGACGCGGCACGACGAGATGGGCCAGTTCGGCGGCGCGGGCCACGACCCGGGGGCCGCGAGCGCCATGCGCGCCCAGGCTGACCGGGCCAGGGCGCAGGCCGGCTCGAGCGCCACCGCCCAGGCGTCGGCGCCCCAGGCCGCCACCGTTGTCAGGACCTACCCCAAGGTGGGCAGGAACGATCCCTGCCCCTGCGGCTCGGGCAAGAAGTACAAGCACTGCCACGGCGCGTGATAGCTAATGTCCCTTAACTGGAGGGAGATAGACCTGGCCCTCTCCGAGCTGGACCTCGAGGGAGCCCAGGTACAGCGCGTCGTGCAGCCCTCCTACGACACGCTCCTCCTGTCGTGCTATAAGCCGGGCAGGGCCACGGAGCTCCTCGTCTGCGTGGC
>CAZNNA010000427.1:0-2461 GCA_964573825.1 uncultured Treponemataceae bacterium | reverse complement strand
TCGTCGACTATCGCGCCCGGCTCGAGCGAGAGCTGACCGAGGCCACGGGGCGGGAATACGGCCTGGGCTCGAGTCCGTCGCCCGAACTCGTCTCGGAGGCCATCAGGGACTACTACGCGTCCTTCGACCTGCGGGTATCCGTGGGGGCGGAGCGCGATCCGTACCTGGGGACGCTCCAGGCCGCCTGGGCCGCCGCCTTCGGGGGACGGCGATGAGGCGCCTAGGCCGCTTACCGCGTCCCGGGCCTAGGCTCGGGGCCTCCTCGCGCGACTCTTCGCTCGGGGCTTCGCTTAGAGCGCCCCTGGCCGCGATCGCGGCGCTCGCGGCGGGCGCGGCGCTCTGGCGGGCCATGGCGCTGTGCCAGGGAGCGCTACGCCCGCTCCAGGCCCTGCTCGCGAGCCTCGCGGAACGGCCGGGCGCCCCGGCGTTCGCCCTCGAGGCCGCGGGCCTGGCCGCCAACGCCCTCGTCGAGGAGGCGCTCCGCCTCGCCCTCGCCCTAGGGACGGCCGCCGCGGTTCGTCGTCTGCGCCTGGAACCGGGAGCCGCCTGCCTGGCCGTACTCTCGTCTCTCGGCGTGGCCCTGCTCGAGAACCTCTCCTACCTGTCGCGTTTCCCCACGGCCGACGTCTACTGGCGCCTGGGCTACGCCCTGCCCATCCACGCGAACGCGGCCCTGCTCTACGTCCTGGCCCTGGCTCGGCCGTCGATCGCTCGGGCCGCGCTCGCCCTGCTCGCGGCCTGGACCTGGCACGCGTCCTTCAACGTCGCGGCGGCCCTAGCCCCCTTCCCGGGACTCGCGGCCCTCGGCGCCGCCCTCAACCTATGCCTCTCCTCGGCGCTCGTCGCGGCGTCGGCTATTCGGTTCGGTTACTGGAGCGTCTATGCGAAGCGATGAGTTCGAGTCCGCCCTCGCCTCGGTCAAGTCATTATACGACGATTACACGGCCTACGTAGGAACGCGGGTGCTCGGCTGTCCCCGCCTCCTCGAGCGCCTGTTCATCGCCTTCCTGTCGGGCGGCAGCGTCCTCCTCGAGGGCGCTCCGGGCCTCGGGAAGACGACGCTCGCCAAGACCTGGGCGGCTTTCTTCGGGCTCGGCTTCAGCCGCGTCCAGTTCACGCCCGACCTCATGCCCCTCGATATCATAGGCTCGAACATCCTCGAGGAAGGCCCCTCGGGCCGCTCCTTCCGCTTCTATCGCGGCCCCATCTTCGCCAACGTGGTCCTGGGCGACGAGATCAACCGCGCCACGCCCAAGACCCAGTCGGCCTTCCTCGAGGCCATGGAGGAGCGCCGCGTCACCTTCCTGGGCGAGACGCACGCGCTGCCGGACCCCTTCTTCGTCATAGCGACGCAGAACCCCATAGAGCTCGAGGGTACCTATCCCCTGCCCGAGGCGCAGATAGATCGCTTCCTCATGCGCCTGCGCTTCGAGATGCCGGACTTCCATGCGCTCCTCGGGATCATGGACCTGGAGCGCTCGGAGAAGTCGGGATCCCCGGCCGGGCCCGAGCGCTCCCGCGCGGCCCTCGACGCGTGGCGGGCCCTGCGCCCCCTCCTCCCGGCCCCCGACGGCGTCCGATCGTACATAGCCAACCTCGTGGAGCGTAGCCATCCCGACCGCTCGGGCTCGGAGCTCGTGCGGCGCTACGTGCTCTACGGCGCCTCGCCGCGCGCGGCCATAGCCCTCTACGCCGCGGCCACCGCCAAGGCGGCCATGGCGGGTCGGCCGGGGCCTTCCTACGACGACGTCGACGACCTCTTCCTGGACGTGGCGGCCCATCGCGTCATACTCAACTTCGAGGCCGAGGCCGACGGCGCGAGCGTAGCCGACGTACTGGCCTCGGTCCGCGAGAGCGCGTCCAAGGACTTCTCGCTCGAGCGAGGGAAGGGCTCCGGGCGGTGAGCCTCGTCGACCCCGAGTGCGCGGCCATCGCGGCGGCCTTCCTGCGGCGCGACGTACGCGCCCGCGTGCCGGCCTCGGCGGCGGCCAGGAACCCCGCCAGGCGCCGGGCGGGCGCCAGCTTCGACCTCAAGGCCATCCGGGCCTACCAGCCCTTCGACGACCCGAGGGCGATAGACTGGCGGCTCTACGGCAGGACCGGCCGGGCCTTCGTCAAGGAATTCTACGACGAGGCCGACGACGAGGTGGCCTTCCTCGTCGACTCGTCGGCCAGCATGGCCTGCGCTCCCCTGGACGACCTGCGCCGCTTCGCCTCGTCGCTGGCCTACGTGCTCCTCTCCGTAGGCATAGGGGTCCGGCTCTGGACCTACGCCGAGGGGCTCTCCCCGCTCAGGCTGGCCGCGGGCTCCCGCGGCGCCCACGGCTCGCTCGAGGGAGCGCTCCTCGCCCTGCGCCCGGCCGGCCCGAGCGACTCGGCGCGAGCCTACGCCCAATGGCGATCATCCTCTCGCCTGAGGCGAGCCTTCGTGTTCTCCGACTTCCACGAGCGGCCCTACGCG
>CAZNNA010000426.1:0-2481 GCA_964573825.1 uncultured Treponemataceae bacterium | reverse complement strand
GAAGGCCGTGGCCAGGTCCAGGTACGACGCGAGGCCGCGCCTCTTCTTGGCGGCCAGGGCCGGCTTAGGCCTGGCGAGACTGCGTAGCTCCTTAGGGAGCACGAGGGCCGCGCCCAGGCGCGAGAGGAGCGGCACGGCGTCGAGGACGAAGCCGGCTAGCTCCTCCTCGGAGAGGACGACCCATGGCTCCTTCCCGAGCCGGGCTATGGCCGGCGCGTAGTTTGACAAGGCGGCGGCGAAGGCCAAGGCGCGGCCCGCCGCTGCCCCGCCGCTACGCGCGGCCTTGCACAGGGCGCGACGCGGCGCCCCTTCCTCGACGAGGTAGGCGGAGAGTCGATAGGCGGGCTCGTCGCCCCCGGCCGCGGCCTTGACGCTCAGCTCGAGGGGCTGGCGGCTGGCGGCAAGGTCGTAGACGGCGCACCAGGCGTCGAGCGCCTCGGGTAGTCCGCGGAGGGCCGGGGTAGAGGCGTCGCGCCATTCCGGCTCGAAGAGGGCTCGAGCGGCGGCCTGGCCGTCCTCGCGCGCCGACGCCAGCCTGAAGCGGAGCGCCCGCACGAACTCGGTGACGAAGGCCCCTACGAGGAGCTCCACGGTCGAGCGCCTATCGGGCACGGGCGCCGCGGAACCGCGGCTCCCCGGCCTCACCGGGCGTCCCGGGGCTCCGGGCGGGACGGAGAGTACCGGGACGGGGGCCGCCGGCTCGAGCGCCGAGAGGAGCGCGTCGACGTCGGAACAGAGCCGGGCCGCCTTCCAGGCGACGAGGTAACGCCTGGAACCGGAGGCGCCCTCCTCCGCCGCGACATCGGGGATAAAGGCGCCGGCCGAGCATACGGAGCGAGCGGCCGAGAGGCAGGCCTTGAGAGATCGATACGAGGGGCTGCCGTTTCTCTCGGGGCAGGCGAGGAAGGCGCGCGACGCGGCCAGCAGGCCGTCGCCGGGCCGGAGCTCGCCGTCGCCCGACTCGATGGAAGCGCCATAGCGCCCATCAAGGCGTAGGGTAAAGTCGCTCGCGGCGAAGGCTCGCGCCCGGGACCCGCCCATGCGTTCCGCGGCGCGAGGCTCGAGCAAGGCTCCTCCCGAGCGGGCTGCCTCGTGGTAGAGGGCCGCGCAGGCGGCGCGTAGGTCGAAGGGCGCCAGCCCCCGCGACGGCGGCAGCATGGCGGGAAGGGCGGCGTGGTAGGCCCCGAGCGACGGAACGCCGGCCAGGGGATCGCCGTCGGGGCGCGGCTCGGGCCAGGGCCTCTCGTAGCGGATCGCGTAGGGGCTCGCCGCGGGAGTCGCGGCTGGATCCGTCGCGGGTTTCGCCTCGGCGCCGGCCGTTCGCGAGGCGATCGCCGTCGCTCCCTGGCCCGGCGGCGCGGAAGCCGGCGACGGATGCCCCGGCAGGGTCTCGGGCTCGAGCCCGCGAAGCCTCAACAGGGTAAAGGGATCGCGATCGATGGCCTGGGCCAGGAGGTAGTAGACGGCGGCCATGTGCTTACAGGGATCCCCGTCGTCGGGGCAGGAGCAGGCGCGGCTCATATCGGACCAGCGCCTGGGTACGAGCGATACTCCGGAGGCGGCCAGCTGCTCGAGGAGCTCCGCGGGTAGGTCGCCCCCGGCCACTCGGGCATAGAGTAGCGGGTCGGCCGCGAAGGCCTCGCGGACGGCTCCCCGCCCGGCCTCGGCCAGGGGCTTGAAGCGTATCTCTACCGCGTAATAAGGCGCGTAGTGCCCGGCCACCTTCGCGGAAGCGAGGCCGCCCTCGAGGCTCAGCTCGAGTACGGCCCCGTTACCCGCGTAGGCCCGGCCGCGCTGGAGGCGGCCGTCGTCGGCCAGGGCCTCCAGCGCCTCTATGAAGTAACGGCCCCAGGGCGTGAGGCCGAACGCGTGCTTGACTCGCATGGCCGCAAGCATACGGCGCCGGGCGAGCCGCGCGCAAGCCGATAGGGGTATGTCCCGCCTACGTCCTGGCTACGGTATCGTCGCAGGCCGCGCGGGATGACTTCCTGCGTTGGATTAACTGAATCACTATGACGGCAAGGGCCAAGGCCACACCTATCAGGTCCTGGGCATGGTCGGGCGTCATGAGCAGGATTGCCGCGGCGAAGGCAATCACCCTAAGCATAACATTCAAGCGGGAGACGAAGTAGCCCTCGACGGACGCGCCGAGCATGATCACGCCGCTGATCGAGGTCAGCATGACTAGCAGGCCTTCCACGAGGCCGGTCCCCTGTAGGAGGAGCGCCTTATTGTAGACGAACATGTATGGGACGATGAAGCCCGCGAGCGATAGCTTTATCGATTGCACTCCTGTCCTCATAGGGCTACCGCCTGAGAGTCCCGCGGCCGCGAAGGATGCCAGCGCCACGGGCGGCGTGATGTTGGCGAACATGGCGAAGTAGAAGACGAAGAGATGAGCCACGAGCGGCTCGATGCCGAGGCGTACGAGGGCCGGGGCGGCCATGGTCGCCGTGATGAGGTAGGCGGGTATGCTCGGGA
>CAZNNA010000425.1:0-2493 GCA_964573825.1 uncultured Treponemataceae bacterium | reverse complement strand
CGCGGCCTCGAGCTCCCAGCGAGCCTCGAAATCGCGGTAGCGCTCGCCGGCCTCGGCGAACCAGGACGAGGGTTCCCCGATACGCTCGAGCGATCTCATGGATAGGTCGTAGGCGCCGCTATCGAAGCCCCGGACGGGAGGCTCATCGGCCACGGCGAGCGCGGCGGCCGCCAGGATAGCAACGGACGCCAGGTAGAGGGAACGATTAGCCATGGATGGCTCCTTTCTTGATCGGCGCGGCGCTTGCCAACGCCGGGACGATGATCGCGGCGGAAAGGGCGGAGGCCGCCGTTCCCGTCGCGGATACGAGGGCCAGGACCCGGCCGAACTCGCCCGAGTCGCCCAGCAGCATGAAGGGAATCGTCGCCGCTATGCCGGCGAGGCTCGTGGCCACGAGCGAGGCGCCCTTGCCTCGCACCAGCCTGTAGAGCCCCAGCGGGCTCGGCCTCGTCCCCGCCGAGAGGCCCGAGGCGATATGAAGCGAGGAATTTATAGCCATTCCGCTCACGACGATGAAGGCGCAGGCCGCGGGCGGGTCTATTGCCCGCCCCGACAGGGACGTGACGAGGGCGGGCAGGGACAAGGCGGGGCCTAGCGCCGCGACTGCGACGAGGGGCCTCGAGAGCGACTCGGCCAAGGCGGCGCAGGCCATATAGGCCAGGAGGACAGCCAACGCGAAGGCCCCTGCCGCGCCCTTGAGCCGCCGCTCCGCCAGGAGGGCCTCCCTATCGAATTCGAAGGAGTAGCCCTTTCCGCGGCTGATCGTTTCGATGGCCGCCGAGACTACGGCCTCGGCCTCTCCAGCCGACATGGCCTTCGTCCTCAGGCGGACAAAGGCGGCTCGTCGCCTATCTACGCGGGTCGGCCGCGCCTCTCCCCGTTCGCGGGACAGGACGGCCAGGGCGCCGAGGGGCAGGGACGCGCCAGGCACCGGTAGCGCCTCTATGGCCCGGCTATCGTCCCCGGGAAGGACCGACGAGACGCGCACGTCGGCCTCGCCTCGCGCGTTCGCCCGCTTATAGGCCACCGGGCCGTAGACCGATCGCCTAAGCGCCTCGCAGACGGAGGCGAAATCTACCCCGGCGGCGCTAAGCCTGGCCCTATCGGGCCTTACGACCAGGGATTCGGGACCCGGCTTGAAACCGAGCGCGACGCCGATGACCGAGGGAGACGAAGCGACGCGAGCCGCCGCCCGCCGGGCCAGGCTCCTGCACTCGTCTCCGTCATCGCCGTAGACGGCCAGCGTCCACGAGCGCTCTCCTTCCGCGTCCCGCGGTAGCCAGGCGAAGCCGCCGGGAACGGCAAGCTCGCCGAGCGACCGCGACGCGGAGGCCCGGGATGACGGCCCGCCGGACAAGGTAGCCAGGAGCAGGCCCGAGCCGCGGCGCGCCGTGGTCATGACGCGTCCTATCCCGTCCCTCCCCGCCAAGGCCCTGGCCGCCTCGGCGAGCCGGCTATCAACAGCCTCTACGGTACAGCCGGCGTCGAAGTCGACGCGCGCGTAGACAGCGTCGCGCGGGGCTCCTTCCCTGGCGTCCACGGGCCGGGAGCAGAAGGCTCCCAGCCCGGCCAGCGTCACTACGGTTCCGGCGACTAGCGGGAGAGCCGGGCGCGTGGCGCAGAGCCGTAGCGCGGAGGCCAGGGCCCTTCGAGGCCCCCTACGGAGGAGCGCCGCGCGAAGGCTCGCTAGCCGTGTCGGGGCCCTAGGCCGAGCTCTGGACGCCGCTCGCGTCGGCGCCGCTGGAGTCGGAGCGGCGCGCGGCCCCGTCAATGCCAGGGGAGGCAGCACGATGATAGTGATGACG
The DNA here is from genome assembly GCA_964573825.1 of uncultured Treponemataceae bacterium. Taxonomy (GTDB): domain Bacteria; phylum Spirochaetota; class Spirochaetia; order Treponematales; family UBA12059; genus SZUA-370. Next base: position 688 of record CAZNNA010000425.1, on the reverse strand, counting down.
AGGGTCGCGGCGTTGACTACGGCCATGGCGGCGGCCAGGCTCGAGTGCCCGGCCGCCAGGTCATCCAGCAGGGCGAGCGGGGCCAGGGCCGCGACGCTGCTGAGGGTGCCGGAGGCGAGGACCGGGAGGACGAGCCTGAATCTCTCCCGGCCTTCCCCGACGGTGGCCGCGCCACCGAGTCGCTCCGCGGCGATGATGACGACATCGGAGGAGGCGCCGAGTCCCAGGGCTAGGCCCGTCAGGGTACGGGCGTCGAGCCCTCGTCCCAGCGCCGCTAGGGTCGCCGCCGAGGCGAGCAGCGCCAAGGGAGGCACGAGCGCCGCTGCTAGGCGCGCTCGCCCGAACCGGAGGAAGCGCCGGCCAGCGAGGGACGCGCCTCCCCCCGCCGCCAGCGCGGTCGCCAGGACCACCGCGGCGCTCCCCAGGATGGTCGCGTTCCGGACCGAGGAGAAGGCCCGGCCTAGCTCCGCGCCCTCGTCATGGAGGATCGAGAAATCCAGGCCGTAGCGATCGCCTAGGCGAGCGGCCTCCGCCGCGAGCGCCGCCGATAATCGCCTCTCGTCACCGCCGGTCCCCCCGGCGGTGCCGGCGAAGACCGCCACGGTGGCAGCCGGCTCCCCGTCAACCCGCGAGACGGCCTCGGCCGGCCTCGCCCGACGCCTAACCGTCGCCAGGTTCCCGAGCCGGA
>CAZNNA010000424.1:0-2496 GCA_964573825.1 uncultured Treponemataceae bacterium | reverse complement strand
CGCCACGGGCAAGATGGCGGCGGCGCTGAGGCGACTCGGCTTCGACAAGGTCTTCGATACCCAGTTCACAGCCGACCTCACCATCATGGAGGAAGGCTCGGAGCTCCTTAATCGCCTGGCCAACAAGGGTACGCTTCCCATGATCACCTCGTGCTCGCCGGGCTGGATAAGCTTCATCGAGACCTTCTATCCAAGGCTCCTGCCGCACCTATCCACCTGCAAGTCGCCCCAGCAGATGTTCGGGGCCCTGGCCAAGACCTACTGGGCCCAGAAGGCGGGCGTCGACCCGGATCGGCTCGTCGTCGTCTCTATCATGCCCTGCACGGCCAAGAAATTCGAGGCCAAGCGCCCGGAGATGCGCGGCGCCTGGGAGTGGTGGAAGGCCAAGGGCGCGTCATCGGCGCCCTACTACGACGTCGACTACGCCCTGACGACGAGGGAGCTCGCGCGCATGATCAGGCGCGCCGGGCTGGACTTCGAGTCGCTGCCCGAGGAGGGCTTCGACGATCCCCTAGGCTCGAGCACGGGCGCCGCGACCATCTTCGGCGCGACCGGAGGCGTCATGGAGGCGGCCCTGCGTACGGCCTACGAGCTGGCTACCGGCTCCCCCCTGCCCACGCTCGAGCTCGCGGCCGTGCGCGGCTTCGACGGCGTCAAGGAGGCCTCGGTAGACGTGGCCGGTACGACCCTCAGGGTGGCCGTCGCGCATACCCTCAAGAACGCCCGGGTCATACTCGACGGCATCGCGGCCGGTACGAGCCCCTACGCCTTCGTCGAGGTCATGTCATGCCCCGGCGGCTGCCTGGGCGGCGGCGGCCAGCCCGTCGCCCCCGACTGGGACAAGCGGCGAAAGCGCATGGAGGCCATCTACGCCGAGGACCGCCGCCTATCGGCGCGCAAGTCCCACGAGAACGAGGCCGTCAAGGCCCTGTACGCCGACTTCCTAGAGAAACCGCTCGGACACGAGTCGCACCTGCTCCTGCATACGCGCTACGCGGAACGTCGCGCCTAGGGCGCCGATCCGTAATTCCCTCCCCTTAGCCCCCGGCGACCTTCGACGCCGGGGGCTTTTTCCTTGAGCATAGATGGACTCGGCCGGGGGGCTCCTTGCGCCGTAGTGGCCCGGCCGGGTATAAAGACGCATGCCCATACGCGCCGTAGGATTCGACATCGACGGGACCCTCTACGCCGAGGCGGCCCTCTATCGCAAGCTTCTCCTCAAGGGTCTCCCCCGCGTTCGCTTCCTCCTCGCGTTCAACGAGGTTCGGCGCGAGATACGGAGGCTCCTGTCCTCGCCCGAGTACCGCGCCCGCGGAATCAAGGGCGTCGAGGCCTTCCATCGCTTCCAGGCCGGGCTCGTGGCCGATAGGCTCGGCCGCGACGCCGCGAGCGTCCACGACGACATCGAGGCCTTCTTCTACCGCGCGGCCGTCGAACCCTTCTCCTCCATCAGGCTCTACCCCGGCGTGGCCGAGCTCCTGTCCGAACTCAAGGCCAGGGGCCTGCGCCTCGGGGCGCTGTCAGACTTTCCCTGCGACGAGAAGGTCAGGCTTATGGGGCTCTCTGGCTATTTCGACGTGGTCATGACGAGCGAGGAGACCGGGCTCGTCAAGCCGGATCGCGCCTCTTTCGACCTTTTCGTCGAGCGACTCGGCGTGCCCGCTAGCGAGATACTCTACGTAGGCAATTCCGAGCGCTACGACGTCGCCGGCTCGCTCGGCGCGGGCATGCGCGCCGCGAAGATCGCCAAGAAGGGCTCGGACAGCGCCGCGGAGTTCGTCTTCTCCGATTACGCCGAGCTTCGGCGCTACCTAGACTCGATAATCAATTGAACCGCGAATTTTAACATACATATTCGTCGATTATTAAAAACGCATCATTGACTTCGCGTCCGCGATGCACTATATTCATAGCAATAATCATATATAGAACGTAGCGCCCGTCCCCAGGGGACCGGCCGACGGACCGTTTCCCAAGGAGGAGACAATGCGTCGTTCTATAGCCCTAAGCGCCGCGAGCCTCGCGGCCGCGTTACTGTTCGCCGCCTCGTGCACGTTGACCATGGAACCCGACCCCGTAGCCAGGCCGAGCGAGCTAGGAGATTTCCGAGCTACCTACCTCAACACCTTCGATATACTCAACGGCAGCTTCCTGCCCGCCTCGCGGAGCTTTCACCCGAGCGCCTACGAGACCTCAGGCTCGGTGAGCGGCACCGCCTCGCGCGCCACCGTACCCACTCTTACCGAGTCGTACGACCTGCCGCCTACGGTGGGCGCCAGCCTATCGGGTAGCCGCGCCAACTATCCCGAGCCCGGCCAATCATCGAGCTGGACCATCACCCGCACGAGCGCCGCGAGCGGTACCGTGTACCGTATCGACGTCTCGACGAGCTACCCCGATACCGATCCCCGAGCCCTCTACACCGAGACCTACTATATCAAGAGCGCCGATTCCACCTGGAACAAGGACGACCCCATCGTGACGCCCGCCGGCGCC
>CAZNNA010000423.1:0-2499 GCA_964573825.1 uncultured Treponemataceae bacterium | reverse complement strand
AGGTGCCCGAGTCGTCGAGCCTCAAGGATAAGAGGCGCGTCGTCAAGTCGATCAAGGACAGGCTCCGCGTCAAGTACCGCGTCTCCTGCGCGGAGGTAGACCTCCAAGACTCCCTGCGCTTCGCCCAGCTCGGGGCCGCCCTCGTCTCCAACTCCGCCGAGTTCGGCGAAGAGGTGATGCGCAAGGCCTTGGCGACCATAGAGGGCGAGCTAGCGCTACGCATCCACGACTCGGGCATCCATAGCGAACGTTTCGAGTAGCTCGTCTCGACAACGCGTCGCTTTTAGGCTATTTTTGCATACATGAAACAAGGATCACTTATCGCGGCGGCGATCCTATCGCTGTCGCTCGGTTCCTGCCTCGGCATAGACGCCCAGGCCTCCATAGCCGCGGACGGCTCGATGCAGGTCGCCATAGCCTATACCGTATCCGCGGCGGCGGACGAGCTCGGCAGGCTCGGGGCCAACCAGGCGTACCTCGCCATCCCGGTCGGCCGCGACGACCTGGCCCTGGCCGCTAGCCGAGCCGGAGGCGAGCTGCGCTCCTGGAAACGCGGCGACAAGCCCGACGGAACGGCCGGCTCCGAGGCCTTCGTCGTCAACGCCGAGCTCGCCTTCCCGTCGCCCGCGGCCTTCGCGTCCTTCCTCGACCCGGCCGGGGAACGGGCCTCCTTCGCCTCGAGCGGCGGCGTCTCCACGCTGTCCATCCGCCTATCGGACGGCATCGCTCCCGCGGATACCGACGTCGCGGACTTCGTGCGCGTCGCCTTCTCCGACTACGTCGTCGCCTTGCGCCTGCGAACGCCGTCGCCTCCGGCGTCGGCGAGCGGCTTCGCGCTGAGCGGCCGCGAGGCCAGCTTCTCCATGAAGGCGGCCGACCTCTTCGCCTCCCCGGAACCGGTATCCTTAAGCCTAAGCTGGCGCTAAGCGCCTCATAGGATGGTCATATGCATAACGTTAGATCCTCGTCCCTTAACACTCGCGCCCTCGTCGCCTTCGCCTTGCTCGCGTCGCTGCTCGCGCTGGCCGGCTGCGTCTCCTCTCCGGCAGCCGCTCCGGCTACGCCCGCCGCGGGAACGGCACCGGCCGGCTCGGCGAGCCCCGGCCTCGAGCCCGCGGGAACGGCCGTCGCCCAGGCCCCGGCTCCAGCCGCCCCGGCTCCAGCCGCCCCGGCGACGGCCGCGGCCGGCTCGGCGAGCGCCGACGCCGAGATAGACGCCTTGGTCGCCAAGGCCAAGGCCTCGCTCGACGCCAACCGACTATCGGAGGCCATGCGCTTCTATATCTCCGCCCTGGCCAAGGCCAGCTCCGGCGGCAGGCGCGCCAAGGCGACGGAGCTGACGGGCGTCATCGAGGCCATGGGCGCCAGGCTCACCCTCGAGCCCCACGAGTCGTGGCTATCGCCAGGCGGCTCGCAGCTGGTAGGAGACGCCCGGGCAGCCTCGCGGGGTTCGGGCCTCATGCCGGCGGTCTACCTCTACGAGAGCTACGGCTACGCCAAGAGCCCGGTACCGGACGCCTACATACGCTTCGAGTTCATAGAGAACGCCGGTACCCTGACGGCCTCGGTGGCCACCGACGCCAAGGGCCTGGCCAACTCGGGCGTCAGCGCCCTGGCCTACCCGGGCAAGGACGCCGTCATAAGGGCCTACCCCGTCTTCACGGACGGCAGCCATAGCTACGCCTTCAAGTCGGTGTTCCGCGACTTCGCCTATGCCGCTCCGCCGAACCTCGTCCTCGTCGCCGCCCTCGAGCGAACGCCGAGCGGCGAGAGCGCCAACCCCCGCGTGCTCGACGCGGTGGCCTCCGGCCTCAAGCCCCTGGGCGTCGACGTGGCGCCCTTCAACGGAACGCTCATGCCCGCCAGCTTCGGCGCCGCCTTCGGCGGGGACGCCACGGCCCTCAAGGCCCTCAAGGGCTCGCTCGAGCCCGGCTACTACGCCCTGGTCTACGTCGAGGTCGGCGCTCCCGCGCGCATGGAGTACGGCGGGAAGGTCTATAACATCTATATAGCTAACGCCAAGGCCACGCTCCGCGTCGTACGCGCCGACGGCACCGTCGTCTTCGCCGAGGCCAAGGACGGCGTCCGGGGCCAGGGCGGCACCGAGCAGGCCTCGGTGGACGACTGCCTCGTCAAGGTCAGGGACGAGCTGGGCGCCATGCTCAAGGGCAAGGCCGACGCCATCAAGAAGGCGTTCGAGAACTAGGCCCGGCGGGCCGGGGGATGAGTCGGGCGCGGGTCAGGCGCCCGAGCCCCCGCCGCGCGGCCTCTATGCCGGCGGCCTCCACGCGCCCGTCCCTGTCGCCCGGCGCCTCGAAGAGGCTCGGCTGGGCGCTCGCCTTGGAGGCCAGGGACGCGACCCCCAGCCCGGCGAGCCTGAGCGGCCGCCCGTCCCAGCGCGAGTAGAAGAGCCCCAGGGCGGCCCTGAAGATCTCCCCCGACGACGATCGCGGTTCGGCTCCCGACTCCTGGGCCGACAGCGTCTCGAAGTCCCCGTAG
>CAZNNA010000422.1:0-2504 GCA_964573825.1 uncultured Treponemataceae bacterium | reverse complement strand
CGGCGCCCACAACGCCAACGCCACGGCCAAGGCCGGCTGGCTCGTCATGCCGGAGCTGATGGTCCAGCACGGCATCAACTGCGCCTTCTCCGTGGCCGCGGGCATGAAGAAGGACCTCATAGGCCTGTCCACCGTACCGCCGAACGCGCCGCCCGCGCCGAAGCTCTGGTACGACCTACCGTACGCCATAGCGCTCCGCGACTTCTTCAGCGAATTCAAGATGCGCGCCCAGCAGAACACGCGCTACATCGAGGCCGACATCGAGGAGGCGGTCCGCACCCACACGGTCGATACGCTCATATCGATGCTGACGAGCGCCGACATCCAGAGCACCATCACGCCGGACGAGGGCCGCAACGTACCCTGGCACTACAACAACATCCGCGGCATCCAGACCGTCAAGCAGACCTGGGCGGCCCTGGACGGCATCAAGGAGCTCGTGTCCCTCAACCTGGACGGCCCGTTGGGCGAGATGATACGAGACCTCAAGGAGCGGGCGGTGGCCTTCCTCGAGGAGGTCATAGAGGTGGGCGGCTACTTCGCGGCGGTGGAGAAGGGTTTCTTCGTCGACTCCGCCAAGTACCCCGAGCGCAACGGCGACGGCATAGCCCGCGACGGCAAGGGCGGCGTCGGCGTAGACACCATCGTGGAGCGCGACCCCGATTACCTGGCCCCGGTCTGCGACCACTTCGGCCGCAACAACCTCCCCGCCGGACTTAAGAAGCCCTGCGACCCCATAGGCGGCTGCACCCTCTGCAAGCCCGAGAAGATCGTCTTCATTGACGAGCTCGATCCCGAGGACTGCGCCGACAGGCGCCTGGAGAAGACCCTGCCCTACCGCAAGGGCGACCTCCTCAAGCCCGAGGCCGAGTGGGCCGGCGACGGCACCATGCTCCTGCAGTTCATGGTACCCGAGAGCGAGGAGTTCGCCCGCGAGGCCGGCCTGGAGATGGGCCGCAAGATGGGCCTCCTCGACCCGCAGATAGTCAACATCCAGGTCCTGCACCCCGCCGAGGGCTGCTTCGTCGAGGTCAAGGGCAAGGTGCCCTTCGACGTCAAGAAGTCGGAGCTCAAGATACCGCCCAAGGAGATAATGCTCGACGAGGAGGAGATCCGCGCCGCCATCAAGAAGGTCGGGCTCCGCGTCGTCGCGGCCACGGTCGGCGAGGACGAGCACTCCGTAGGCCTCCGCGAGATCCTGGACATCAAGCACGGCGGCATAGAGAAGTACGGCGTCAAGTACAGCTACCTCGGCACCTCGGTACCCGTAGGAAAGCTGGTCGACGCCGCCATAGAGACGGGAGCCCAGGCCATACTCATCTCTACCATCATCAGCCACGCGGACGTGCATCGCCAGAACATGAAGAAGCTGGCAGAGCTCTGCGAGGAGAAGGGCATCCGCGACAGGATAGTCCTGATCGCCGGCGGCACCCAGGTCTCCCGGGACATGGCCAAGGAGACGGGCCTGGACGCGACCTTCGGCCGCGGCACCAAGGGCATCCAGGTCGTGGACGCCATAGTCAAGAAACTCAAGGAGCGCGGGACCGTCTAAGCCTCGCGAGACCTACTTGGCAGCCCTTCGCTGGCGTCGTACGCGAGCGTCGTACGCGAGGGCCCTTCGCGGGCGCGAGGGTCCCTCGCAGGAGCGAGGGGCTGCCTTTCCTCGACCTAGAAAACGGAGCGCGCCATGCCTTCCAGCATCGATATACTGACCATAGAGGTCGGCTCTACCATCACCAAGGCCAACGGCTTTCGCTTCCTGCCGGGAGGCGGCTTCGAGCACGTCGCCCAGGGCTTCTCCAAGACCTCGGTCGCCCGGGGCGACGTAGGCATAGGCGTGGCGGAGGCCGAGGCGGAGCTCGAGCGGGACCTGGGCTCGCCGCTCGGCAGGCCCGAGACCTTCGTCAACAGCTCCGCCGCCGGCGGGCTCCGCATGACCGTACACGGCCTGACCTACAGCATGACGGCCCGCGCGGCCCACGAAGCCTCGCTCGGCGCCGGGGCCATAGTCAAGAAGGTCACCGCGGGCGCCCTGGACGACTACGACCTGGACGAGATACGCGAGATCAATCCCAATATCGTGCTCCTCGCCGGCGGCGTCGAGTTCGGCGAGAAGACCATCGTCCTCAAGAACGCCGAGCGCCTCGCCTCGCTGGGGCTGCCCGTACCCGTCGTCTACGCGGGCAATTCCGCCCTGCACCGCCCCGTACGGACCATCTTCCGCGAGGCGGGCATGGAGCTCCTCATAGCGGACAACGTCTTCCCCGACGTGGACGTGCTCAACGTGGAACCCTTAAGGCGCCTCATCCACGAGGTCTTCGGGCGGCACATCGTCCACGCGCCGGGCATGGGTCGCTTCGAGGGCATGAGCGCCTGGGGCATCCTGCCCACGCCCGGCGCGGTGCTCCGGGGCGCCGAGCTCTTCGCCGAGGCCATGGGCGACTGCCTGGTCTTCGACGTGGGCGGGCGACCACCGACGTCCACAGCGTCACGGAGGGCTCGCC
>CAZNNA010000421.1:0-2510 GCA_964573825.1 uncultured Treponemataceae bacterium | reverse complement strand
CGACGAGGTCAAGGACCGCCTGCGCGCCTCGGCCATGGGGCTATCGGGAGGCCAGCAGCAGCGGCTCTGCATAGCGCGCGTCCTGGCCGTGGAACCGGACGTCATACTGATGGACGAGCCGACGAGCGCCCTCGATCCCATATCGACGGCCAAGATAGAGTCCCTGCTCGACGAACTGAAGAAGCGCTATACTATCGTCATCGTGACCCACAACATGCAGCAGGCCGGCCGCGTCTCCGACATGACGGGATTCTTCCTCTCCGGCGAGCTCGTCGAGTACGCGGAGACCAAGGAGCTGTTCTTCAACCCCAGGGACGAGCGGACCGAGAACTATATCTCCGGCCGCTTCGGCTGATAGCCGAGGAGAGAGCGTATGATGCGTATACAGTTCAACGAGGAGCTCGGCAGGCTACACCACGATCTCCTGGCCATGGGCTCCCGCGTGGAGGAAGACCTCAAGAAGGCCCTGGAGGCCCTGAGGACGGGCGACGTGGCCTTGGCCAACGAGGTCAAGGCGGGCGACGAGCTCGTCAACGCCATGCAGCTCAAGATAGAGGACCAGGCGGCCATGCTCATCGCGACCCAGCAGCCCGTGGCGCGCGACCTACGGGAACTGGTGACCGTGTTCAAGGTCACCGACAACCTGGAGCGCATAGGCGACCACGCGGTACACCTGGCCAAGGCCGCCAAGCGCCTGGCCGGCACGCCCTACCCCCGGCCGCTCGACCGGCTCGAGCGCATGGCCTCCGTCGGCGTGCGCATGATCCACGACGCCGTGGCCTCGTACCTGGAGCGCGACGAGGCCCTCGCGCGGGCCACCGCGGCCCTGGACGACCAGATAGACGCCGAGCATAAGGCCTTCATCGAGGAGACCCTAGCCTTCCTGGCCGACCACCCGGAGCGGGCCCAGCAGGCCACCAAGCTCATCGCCACCTCGGGCTTCCTCGAGCGGCTCGGCGACCACGTGACCAACCTCTGCGAGGCCGTCGTCTTCATGGTCTCCGGAGCCCATACCGAGCTAAACGAATAGGAGAACGTAAGCGCATGGCTAAGGCGGTCATACTAGTCGTAGAGGACGACCCGGACATACGGGAGCTCCTGGCCTACACCCTGGGCAAGGAGGGCTACGATATCGTTCAGGCGCCCTCGGGCGAGGCCGGCAAGGCGGCCATCGAGGAGAGGCGACCCGATCTCGTCGTCCTCGACGTGATGCTGCCGGGCATGGACGGACTCGAGCTCCTCAGGTGGCTCAAGGCGCACCGGGAGCTCAGGCGCACCCCGGTCATCATGGCCTCGGCCCGGGGCGAGGAGGCGGACATCGTCGCGGGCCTCGAGCTCGGGGCCGACGACTACGTCACCAAGCCCTTCAGCCCGCGCGTCCTCGTGGCCCGCGCGCGAACGGCCCTCAGGCGCTCGGCCCAGCCGGCCGCGGCCGACGAGCCCGACGTCATCGAGCGAGCCGGCTTCAGGCTGGACGCGGCCAAGCACGAGCTCAGGCTCGACGGCAGGCCTGTCGACCTATCGGCGACGGAATTCGCCGTGCTCGAGCGGCTCGCCCGCGCCCCGGGACGGGTCTTCACGCGCTCCCAGATCATCGACCGGGTCAAGGGCCGGGACTACCCGGTCACCGACCGATCCATAGACGTGCAGGTCCTCTCCATACGCAAGAAGCTCGGCGACAAGGCCGACCTCGTGGAGACGGTACGCGGCGTCGGCTATCGATTCAAGGAAGAGTGATGCGGCGCCAGCGAATGGCCGTGCGGGTCTTCGCGCCCCTCGTCCTCCTGGCCGCGACGACCATCGCCCTCCTCGGCCTGGCCTCCGCGCTCGCCATGCGGCGGCTCTACGAGCAAGCCACCCTCGAGACGCTGGCCCATACGACCGCGGCCCTAGCCAACGTGGCGCCCTCTCCCCTCGGGGAAGGAGGCGCTCCGGGACCCGGGGTGGCGGACTTCTGCGCAAGGGCCGCCGCGGGCGCCTCGCTCCGGGTCACCGTCGTCGCCCCAGACGGCAGGGTAGCGGGCGATTCGAGCGCGGACCCGTCGCTCATGGACAACCACGCCACGCGGCCGGAGCTGACCGAGGCCCTGGCGGGGCGATCGGGCGCCGCCATCAGGGACTCCGCCACGCTCGGCCACGGCATGGCCTACGCCGCCGCCCCCATCCTGCGATCGGGTCGGGTAGAAGGCGCGCTCAGGCTGGCCATGGGCATACCGGCGCTCAGGCAGAGCGCCGCCCCCTACGTGGCGGCCTTCGCCATCGCCGCCCTGGCGCTCGCCGCGGCCATGGCCCTGGCGGGCGTCCGCCTCGGGGCGAGCGTGGCCGCCCCCCTCCGGGCCCTGGCCGAGGCGGCGGGGCACTGGTCGGCCGGGCGGCTCGAGCGCCGCGTGAGCCGCTTCGACGACCCCGAGCTCGGCCCCCTCGCCGACACCATGAACGCCATGGCCGCCGAGCTGTCGGCCCGCGTCTCCGCCATGGCCGAGCAGCGCCGCGAGCTCGAGGCCGTCCTG
>CAZNNA010000420.1:0-2518 GCA_964573825.1 uncultured Treponemataceae bacterium | reverse complement strand
GGGCCGCGGCCGACCCGTCCGAGGCCCTCGCCGAGCTCGCCCGGAGCTGCGCCGCCTCGGGACTGGGGCTCAAGGCCCTCCTGGCCAAGGCCGAGGAGGCCGTGCTGCGGGAGTGCCGCCGGGCCCACGGCTCGACCCGGCGCATGGCCCAGGCCCTCGGCGTCAGCCAGCCCTCGGTGGTGCGAAAGCTCAGGCAGTACGGCCTCGGCGAGGCGATCGATGGTGACCGGTACGAACCCTAGCGGCGACGCCGAGGCGACGGGCGACCGGGGCGCGGAGGCCCGAGGCGGGCCGGACAAGGGTGCCTTGACGAGGGGGAGGCTGGCCGAGCCCTTCCTGGTATCGCTCTACCGCGTCTTGGCGCCCTACCGCGGCTGCGGGCACGGCTGCTCCTACTGCGACGGCCGGGCCGAGCGGTACTACGTAGAGGGCGATTTCGAGCGCGACGTTGAAGTGCGGGAGAACCTCGTCGAGAGGATAGCGGCCGACGTCGCGGCCGGCCGGGCCGCCAGGGAGTTCGGCGCGTTCTGCATGGGCTCCGGCGTAACCGACGTCTACCAGCCCATCGAGCGGCGGCTGGGCCTCTCGCGCCGCGCCCTCGAGGCCCTGGCGGGAAGCGGCCTGCCCGCCGTCATCCTTACGAAGGGCGACCTCGTCCGGCGCGACTTCGACCTGCTAGCGCGCCTCCCCGTCGCCCTGGTCATAGTGACGGTGACGACGGTCGACGAGGCGGAGGCCGCCTGGCTCGAGCCCGGCGCGCCGGCGCCCTCAGCGCGGCTCGCGGTCGTCGCTGAGGCCAAGGCCCGCGGCCTCTCCGCCGGCGTCATGGCCATGCCGCTCTGCCCGGGCCTGTCCGACGGCGACGAGTCCTTCGGCGCCCTCCTCGACGCGGCTGCCCGGGCCGGCGCCGACTTCGTCTACCCGGGAGGCCTCACGCTCCGGCCGGGCAGGCAGAAGGAGCTCTTCCTGTCGCGCCTGGAGTCGGCCCGGCCAGGCCTCCTGTCCGAGTACCGCCGCCTCTACGCCGAGGACAGGCCCTCGGGCATGCCGCTCGCGGCGGCCTCGTCGGCCCTCGCCGGTCGGCTCGATAGGCTGGGGCGGCAAGCCGGCATGCCCCAGATGATACCCCACGGCGTCTACCGGCGACTCCTGTCGCCGCCGGACGCGGTTCATGTGCTCCTGTCGCACCTGGCGGGCCTCTACGACCTGCGCGGCGTGGACACGAGGCCCCTCCGGGCGGCGGCGAGCCGCTACGCCGATTGGCTGGCGCGCGAGCGGACGGCCCTCAGGCGCGCCCGGCTCCCCTACGGCCCGTCGGATCCCTTCCCGGTTACGCGGCTCCTGTCCGAGCGCCTGGCAGCCCTGGCCTCCGCCCCGGCGGGCCTCGCGGGCCTCCTCGGCAACGAGCGCCTGGCTGCCTTGCTAGCGCCGATACTCCTGGAGGATGCGGTGTTCGATTACCCTAGGCTAAGGCTCGCGTAGCCCGTATCCTCTCCGCCAGGGCCCGGGCGCGCTCGGGGGCGGTGCCGGTGTGGGCCTCGGCGCTCATGAGGGCCAGGACGCCGTCGCGCCCGAGGGCGCCCGAGAACCAGGGGTCCGAGGCTATGCGCTCGGCCAGGTCGTTGGCGCCGCCGGAGCGCAGGGCGGCCCAGGCGTCCAGGGCGTGGCGCCTGAGGCGCTCGTGGCCCTCCTGCCTGTCGGCGCCCGCCTTGCCCATGGCCATGAGGACGCGCTCGGTGGCGGCGAAGGGGCCGTAGGCGGCCATGGTGCGGGCTATGGCCTCCTCGGAGACGACTAGGCCCTCGACTATGCGCGTCGCCACGGCGACTATCTCGTCGCATATCAGGAAGGCCTCGGGCAGCATGGAACGGCGATTGGCCGAGTCGTCCAGGGTGCGCTCGAGCACCGACTGGGCGGCGTTCTGCCAGGCTACCTGGGGCATCACCGACAGGGCCCGGGCCAGGGAGTCTATCTTCTCAGCGTTTATGGGGTTGCGCTTGAAGGGCATGGCCGACGAGCCGACCTGCTTGGAGCCGAAGGGCTCGGACAGCTCGCCTATGGGCGGCGACTGGAGCACGCGGAGGTCCAGGGCGAACTTGTGGAGCGAGGCGCCGAGGCCCGCCAGGGTCGAGAGGATCGAGTAGTCCTGCTTGCGCGTATAGGTCTGCGTGGCTATCGGGTAGAAGGGCAGGCCGAGCTCCTCGGATAGGCGCCGCTCGAAGCGCTCGACGTCGTCGCGGCCGACGAGCTCCGCGTAGGAGGCGGCGCTCCCGACGGCGCCCTTGAAGCCCTTGCCGCGCAGGGCGTCCCGCTCGCGCCCGAGCCGCTCGCGGTCGTCGAGCAGGTCCTGGGCCCAGACCGCCAGGCGATAGCCCAGGGTCGTCGGCTCGGCGGGCTGGATATGGGTAAAGGCCATCACCGGTAGGTCTGCGTGTTCGTCTATCCTGTCGGCGAGGAGCCCGAGCAGGCGGTCGAGCGAGCCGAGGAGCAGGTCGAGGGCCTCCCGCAGTCGCAGGGC
>CAZNNA010000419.1:1208-2520 GCA_964573825.1 uncultured Treponemataceae bacterium | reverse complement strand
ACGAGGGCCGGGGCGGCCATGGTCGCCGTGATGAGGTAGGCGGGTATGCTCGGGAGTCCCATGCCAAGGATCATGCAGGCAACCATGGTGAAGGCCAGCGTCAGGAAGAGGCTCTTACCGCCGAGCGTCACGATGGCGCTGGCCATGGAGAGGCCGAAGCCCGTGAGACTGGCGACGCCGATGACTATGCCTACCGAGGCGCAGGCTATGGCCACCGGTATCATTGAACGAGTCCCCTCGAACAGGGCATCGACAACATCCTTGAGGCTCATCCGGGTAGATTTCTTAAGCATGGACGTAGCGATCGTCACGAGTATGGTCATGAAGGCCGAGAAGATGACCGTCTTGCCTGAGGCGAAAAGCATGACGAGCAGGAAGACGATGGGAATGAGGAGATGCCCCCTCTCCTTCATGACGGCCCAGGCCTTGGGCAGGTTCTCGCGCGAGACGCCCTCGAGTCCGCACTTCCTAGCCCTTATGTGGACCTGTACGAGGATGCCAAGGTAGTAGAGGATGGCCGGCAGGATGGCCGCCACCGCGATGACCTTATATTGGATGCCGAGCACCTCGGCCATGATGAACGCTGCCGCTCCCATGATCGGCGGCATGAGCTGGCCGCCCACCGAGGACGAGGCCTCGACGGCGCCCGCGAAGTCCTTGTCGTAACCCGTCTTCTTCATGAGCGGGATGGTAAAGGTACCCGTCGTTACGACGTTGGCCACGGCCGAGCCGTTGATGGTACCGAGCAAGGCGCTCGCGAAGACGGAGACCTTGGCAGGACCGCCCTTCTGGTGCCCCGCGAGGGCCAAGGCTATATCGTTGATGAACTGGCCCATCCCCGACTTATCCATGAAGGCACCGAACAGTATAAAGAGGTAGATATACGAGGCTGACACGCCGATGGCGGTACCGTATATTCCGTCGGTGGAGACGAAGAGGAAGCTTGAGAGGTCAGCCCATGAGTAGCCCCGGTGCCCGAAGAACCCCGGGAGGCTTCGCCCGAAGAGCGCGTAGAGCATGAACACGATTCCGAGGATAGGCAAGGCTAGGCCCGTCACCCGCCTCGCCGCCTCGAGCACAAGCGCCAAGAGGATGCCGCCGACGATAAGGTCGGCGGTATTGGGCATCCCGGCCCGGCTAACGATACCGAGGTACGCTACGCAGACGTAGACGGCCGTGAGCCCGGCCAGGACGGCCAGCACGATGTCGGCCACGGAGGCCTTGGTTCGCTTTCCTTTCTTCCCAAAGGGATAGAAGATGAACCCCAAGGCAAGGATCAAGGCGACGTGTATGGATCGATGCATAAGCGTGA
>CAZNNA010000419.1:0-1185 GCA_964573825.1 uncultured Treponemataceae bacterium | reverse complement strand
CGACCCGAACACCGAACAGTATAGGTGATAGCAGGCCGCGCCGACGGCTATGGCCTTAACTAGCAAGGCCGATAGCTTCCCGCTAAAGACGCGGTAGCGAGACTCGGAATCGAATTCCTCCATAATCTTCTTCTGGATATCAGGTGAAGCGGCTTTCTCTATCGTATCGCTCAAGGCGTTACCTCCGTTTACGTATCCGCAGCTCGAGCGCCTCGTGGTGCGGAAGGTCGGAACCGCGCACGAGGATGCGCCCATCTACGGTTATGGCCGCCGTCGCGGTCGATGAATTGATCCAGCGATAGACCGGATAGGTCTCGTCCATGCCGTCGTAGACGACGTAGCCGTCCTCCACGCGGGCGCTCGTCCCGCGCTCGTAGGGCACGCCCGCCCCGAAGCCGCCTATCCTCGCCTGACGCAGCGAGAGCGAGCCGTCGGCGGCCACGTCGAAGCGCTCGAACCAGCTGAAGTGCTCGACCGAGTGTATCCACTCGAATTCGAGGACGGCCCCGGCCGACACGGGAGCGGACAGGAGCGCCGGGCCGCCGGATTGGGGCGCTATGGTCAGCTCGAGCCCGGCGCTTCCCGGCGGCCGCGCTCCGCCCGCCGACGGCCCGCAGGCCGCCGGCGCGGCGCAGAGCGCCAGCGAGACCAGGGCGCCGAGGACCGATCCCCGACGCCTAGGCTTCCGGCTCACTTCAGCTTGCCGATTTCCTTGTAGTAGCGCTCGGCGCCGGGATGCAGCGGCACGACCATGCCGTCGAGGGCGGTCTCCAGGTTGATGTGCTTCTTGGCGGCGCTATGGGTATCCTGGATCTTGCCGATGTTCTCGAAGAAGCCCTTGGTCATCAGGTAGACGACCTCGTCGGACAGGTCCTTCTGGACGATGAGGATGTTCATGATGGTCGCGGTGTTGATGTCGGCGGCGTTGCCGTAGGTGCCGGCGGGAATGACTGACGAGGTGAAGAAGGGGTACTTCTCCTGGAGCTTCTTCATGCCCTCGCCCTCGATCGGGATGATCCTGACCTTGTTGGTCGTGCCCAGGTCCATGACCGTCGAGTTGGGGATGCCGCTCGTCACGAAGGCCGCGTCGACGAGGCCGTTGCGCATCTGGTCGATGGCCTCGCCGTAGTTGAGGTAGTCGGGGCGGATGTCGGCGTAGCTCATGCCGTGGGCCTCGAACATGAG
>CAZNNA010000418.1:0-2521 GCA_964573825.1 uncultured Treponemataceae bacterium | reverse complement strand
CCGGCCCGAACTTCAAGGAGAACTTGGCTACCGGCACGGCGACGAAGACCATCGCGACGTTGGCTATCATGCCGCCTATGAAGGAGGCGACGGCGGACATCGCCAGCGCGGCCTCGGCCCGGCCCTTCTGGGTCATCGGGTAGCCGTCGAAGCAGGTCGCTATCGCCGCGCCGTCGCCGGGCGTGTTGAGGAGGATCGAGGCGCGGGAGCCGCCGAACATGGCGCCGTAGTAGACGCCCGCCATGGTGATCATCGCCCCGACCGGGCCCATCTTGAAGGTCAGCGGCAGGAGCACGGCGACGCCGGTGGCCGGCCCGAGGCCGGGTAGCATCCCTATGATGGTGCCGAGCACGCCGCCGAGGGTCGTCCACATGATGTTTATGGGCGTCAGGGCGACCTGGAAGCCATAGAAGAGCTGCGTGAATATCTCGTTCATGCCGTCCTCGCTTATAAATCCAGGATTGGCATCCTCGGGAGCTGTATCCCGAGGAGTACCGAGAAGAGGACATACACGCCGACCGAGAAGGCGACGGCGACGATGACGGTCCGGGCGACCTTGATCCTGCCGTTGACTAGGAAAAGCACGGCGCCGAGGTAGAGGATGGTCGAGATGACGTAGCCCAGGGGCTCGAAGGCTAGCGCGTAGGCGAGGCTGGCTCCTATGGTCAGGGCTATCTCCCTACCGTGGCGAGTCAGCGTACCGAATCTCGGCGAGTCCTTGGGCGACCTCGGGCCCTTGGCCAGGAGTTCCTTGACGACGAGCGCCAGCCCTAGCAAGGTCATCAGTACCCCGAGTAGAACGGGATAGACTATATGGCCCGTCGGGTTCCCGAAGGTCGCGCGGGGCAGGGACCAGGCGCCCCAGCCGTAGGCGACGCCTATCAGCACGGCGGATAGGCCCGTGATCATGTTCCAGGTCATTGAATCCTCCGATCCGGTCCAGGCCCCGCGCGACGGTAGTCACGGCGCGACGGTAGTCACGGCGCGACGGTAGTCACGGCGCGATACTCTTCGCGGCGGGGCATGGATGTAATTATTTCTTTGCCATCCCGAGCTCTACCAGGATGTCCTTGGAGAGCGCGTTCTGCTCGTCCAGGAAATTCTGGAACTCGGGCTGGTCGGCGTAGCTCGGTACCCAGCCGTTGAGCTCGCAGGCCTTCTGCCATTCAGGGGTCTTGGACATCTTGGCCAAGGCGTCCCGCCAGAAGCTGACCGCGTAGGCGGGCATCTCGGGCGGGCCGAAGATGCCGCGCCAGTTGGAGAATTCTGCCGGTATGCCCTGCTCGCGGACGGTCGGCACGTCCTTGCCGACGCCGTAGGCGGGCCGGGCCGGGGCGGTGGAGGCGAGGACCCGGAGGTCGCCCGATTCGATGAGGCCGCGCACGTCGCCGAGCCCGGTCGACAGCATGTCGATGTGGCCGCCTAGGAGCTGGGCCGCGCCGGCGTTATCCTGGAAGCTGATGAACTGGATGCCCTTCAGGTTGGAGAGGCCCGCCGCCTTGGCGACGACGAGGAACTGGATGTGATCCATCGAGCCGGCCGCCGAGTTGCCGCCGAACTTGACGCTCGTCGGATCCTTGCGCAGGTCGTCTATCAGCTGCGAGATGGAGGTATACTTGGAATCCTTGCGGACGACGAAGGCGCCGTAGTCGGTGATGAGGCGCGCGAGGGGCGTCGTGTTCTTGTAGGAGAAGGGCGTGGTACCGTTGAGGTTGATGAGGAGGAGCGGCGGGCTATAGACCGTCAGGACGTTGTCCTTCTTCTTCATGGACTGGAGCGAGGTAAGGAAGACGGCGCCGCCGCCTCCGGACTTGTTCTCCACGGGCATAGCGACCTTGACGAGCCCGGTGTCCGTCAGGGTCTTTGAGACCGTGCGCATGGTCAGGTCCCAGCCGCCGCCGGCCCCTCCGGGGGCGTAGCATTCCACCGTGCGCGACGGATAGCCCTTCGCCTGGGCGAAGGCCGGTACGGAAAGCGCGGCGACCATGGCGGTCGCGGCGATGATGCGTGTGATACGTTTCATGGCGTATCCCCTCCTTGTGTCTCGATCTCATCTATCGTCATGGCCGGGGAGTCGCTGACGGCGCTCCCGGCCGGAGATCCCGGTACGCTATTCGCGCTGGCCCGTTCCGCGACGGCGACGAAGGCGGACTCTACCTCGCCGGGCGGGTGGGCGGCCCTCCCCGAGCAGGCGGCGGCCGGGGCGCCGCAGACGACGCAGGGACGCGGCGGCAGGCGTAGCGCGGCCCGGCCCAGGGGGCCTTCCGCGGCGGCCACGTCGATGTCCAGGAGCTGGCCGAGCCAGGAACCCTCCTCGACGTGGAGGGCCGCCATCTTGAGGAGCGCCGCGTCGGCGCCCGAGGTCCAGAGCCGCCAGGGGCCGAGCGCCCCGTTACCCGAACCGGCGGGCTCCAGGGCAAGGCCCCTCTCGCGGCAGGCGGCCTCGAAGTCAGCGGCGCCGCGCTCGATCGGGCCGCCGGCGAGGCCCCGTTCCCTGAGCGCGGCGGGTAGCCTGGCCGAT
>CAZNNA010000417.1:0-2527 GCA_964573825.1 uncultured Treponemataceae bacterium | reverse complement strand
CGGAGAAGCCCGTCGCGCCGGGCATCGAGAACTCCAGGTCCCAGCGTCCGGCCCCGCCGGCCGCGGGGCCGGCTTCGGCGCGGGCGTCCTTGCCGAGGAGCCTCGAGAGTAGCCTGAGCATCGGTCCTACCGCTGCTAGCGGCGAGCGCGCTCGAGGAGCAGCGTCTCCGTCGGCCTGTCGCAGACGGCCGGCGGGCCGTAGTACTGAATGGCGCCGGGGAAGCGGTAGGCCGTCTCCACGGCCCAGGTAGCGCGGGCCGCCGCGAAGGCCTTGAAGGGCGCTCCGTCGAGCTCGACCAGGGCCTTGCGTATGACGGGCTTGTCGGAGCCGTGCCGGCGCTCCAGGTTCATCATCATGGTGAGGGGTACGCCGCCGGCCACCCACGCTGAGGCCGGGGACGCGAGCCCCCGGACGGACGAGAGGTAGCCGGAGAGGCCGCTCGCCGCCAGGATGAAGGCGGAGTAGCCGAGCGAGTAGCAGTAGTCGGCGTCGAAGTTGGACGGGAAGGCGCAGCGACCCTCGTAGCCGAAGAAGTGGGCGAGCGCGCTGAAGGCGCCTTTGTAGCGGCCTTCCTGCCTCAGGGCGGAGGAGCACGGTGGCCCGCAGGTCGGGGCAGGCGGCGAGGCGGCGCTCGACCATGGCGATGAGGAGGCGCTCGGTGTCTATGCGCGAGACCTGGACGTTGCCGTGGGGGTCCCGGTCCATGATGAGCTGGCGCCGTATGTCCGCCGGGAGGCTGGCGTAGAGGCTCGACGAGGCGCCCGCGAGGGCCGCCTGCACGAAGGCCATCCTGGCGTCGTCGTCCTTGGCCGCCCTGAAGGCCTCGCCCTTGGTCGCCATCATGTCGTTCAGCTCGGCTATGAGCGCCTTGAATTCCGGTATGAACTCTATGAGCCCCTCGGGTACGAGGACGACGCCGAAGTTCATGCCCTTCTCCGCGCGGGCGACTATCGAGGCGCATATCTCCTCGGTGACGTCGGCGAGGGTCCTGCGCCGGGCCTCGACCTCCTCGGACACCAGGGCGACGTTGGGCCGGGTCTGCAGGGCGCATTCCAAGGCTATGTGGCTGGCCGAGCGGCCCATGAGCTTGATGAAGTGCCAGTACTTGCGAGCGCTGGCCGCGTCGCGCTCGATGTTGCCTATGAGCTCGGAATAGGTCTTAGTGGCGGTGTCGAAGCCGAAGGACGCCTCGATGTACTCGTTCTTGAGGTCGCCGTCTATGGTCTTGGGCACGCCTATGACGGCGCAGGGCACCTTCTCCTTGACGAAGAACTCGGCCAGGAGGGCTGCGTTGGTGTTGGAGTCGTCGCCGCCTATGACGACGAGGGCATCCAGGCCGCGGGCCCGGGCCGTGGCGGCGCTCTTCTGGAACTGCTCGGGCGTCTCTATCTTGGTGCGGCCCGAGCCTATGATGTCGAAGCCGCCGGTATTACGGTAGCGGGCCACGGTCGCCGCGTCCAGGTCCACGGCCTTGCCGTCTACGAGCCCGCCGGGCCCGCCCAGGAAGCCTATCAGCGCGGAGCCGGGGTTGCCCGCCTTGAGCCCGTCGAAGAGGCCGGCTATGACGTTATGGCCGCCGGGGGCCTGGCCGCCCGATAGGATGACGCCGACGCGCATGGCGTCGCGGCGCAGGGAGCCCTTGCCCCTGGCGAAGCGAGCCACCGGCTTGCCATAGCAGGCCGGGAAGAGGGCCCTGAGCGCGTCCTTATCGGCTATGGCCTCGGTGGGTTGCCCTAGCTCGACGGCCAGGCCGTCGAGGCCCTCGGCCAGGACCGGTGGTAGCTTGGGAACGTAGGCGTAACGCGCTTCCTGCAGGGGAGAGAGTTCCATGGCGGCTCCTTGTCTGCCCGATCCGTCCGCGCGGCGTCGGGCATTCCTAGGATACCGGATAGAGGCGCCCCGGGCAAGATCACGCCCGGCGTAGGCCCGGGCCGCTCCCGGCCCAGCGCTAGGCCTGGGGCTTGGAGAGTCGCTCGGCGTCCTCGCGGCGTACGGGCTTCAGTATGCGGACGCCCGTCTCGGCGGTCTGTATGACCGTTTCCTTGCCGTCTGGAGTCTTGGAGCCTAGGACGAGCACCACGGGATAGCGAGGATTATCCGGGTTGACGTCTATGACCTGGCCCAGCTTGCTGTTGGAGAGCAGCACGAAGGAACCGACCGGGTAGACGGACAGCGAGTACACGAGCGACTTGATGACGACGTCGTCGTACTGCTTTCCCTCGTTCTTGAGTATGTCGACCATGCCCGCGTAGCCTTCCCGGGCCTCCTTGTAGGGACGCGAGGCCGTGACCGCGTCGTAGGAGCAGGCGACCGCTATGATGCGCGCGTACAGCGATATCTTGTCGCCGGACACGGAGCGGGGGTAGCCGGTGCCGTTCATGCGCTCGTGGTGCTCGAGGGCCGCCAGGCAGATGGATAGCGGGAACTGCTTCTCCTTGAGGATGTTGTAGCCGAGTATGGGGTGGGCGGTGATGGACTTGCGCTCCTGGTCGGACAGCTTGCGATCGGCCATGTAGAGCTGGGGCG
>CAZNNA010000416.1:0-2546 GCA_964573825.1 uncultured Treponemataceae bacterium | reverse complement strand
AAGGACCTGCCCACGCAGTTCGAGGCGGCATACTACGCGCCCGGCGACGCCGAGCGTACCTGCGGCCCGTTCGGCCTGGCGCTGTGCTGGGAGCTGCTGCGCTGGAAGACCGTGGGCGAGCTCGGGCCGGACGCGCGCGTCGTCCTAGCCGGATCGTGCTGGTGGAGCCTGCCCATAGGAACGGGCAACCTGGAGCTTGACGCCTATAACGACGCGCTCTGCGCGTCGACGCCCGCCGCCTTCGCGCGCGCCGCCGGCCTACCCGTGGCCCACGCGTCGCTCGTCGGCCGAATACGGACCCGGCGGGGCCTGTCGCGCGACGAGGTCGTGGAGCGGCGGCTCGTCGGCGCTACCTGCATCGTCGATCGCGACGGGTCGACGCTGGCCTCGGTACCCGGAGGGGATTCCGACGACCTGGCCGTGGCCGACGTCGATCCGGTTCCGGCGACGCCGAGTCCCCGGGCTGGGCACGGCTTCTGGATACCCGAGATGCGGGACGAGTACCTGAAGGCTTGGGAATCCGAGGGCCGCCTCGGGCGAGAGCGCTATGCCAGGAACCGCGTCCTGATGACGGGCGCCTAGCCCCGGGGCAAGCTTTTCGCCTAGCTCCCGGCCAGTCGCGAGCGGAGGCGGATCAGCTCGCGCTCGAGCTCCTCGACCTGGCGAAGGCTCTGGGCTATCTTGGACTGCATGTAGGCGTCGGCCAGGAGGCCGTCGAAGACGAAGTCGGCGAAGGACGAGAAGCCCCCGAGGCTCATGGCGTAGCCCGAGGGTACGCCGGGATCGGCGAGGACGGAACGAAGCTCGTCGAGCCGGGCGTCTATGCGGGACATCGCGTCCCGGGCGGCCGAGAGCTTGGAATGCTTGAACAGGTTGCTGAGGAGCCCGCCGCCGAAGAGGTCGACGATGCCCCAGCCCTTGGCCCCGCCGAAATGGCGGCGAGCCTGGGCGGTCAGCCCCAGGAGCTCGTCGACGAGGGCCAGGGCCCTCGATCCGTTGCCGCTTTGGGAGTAATCCATGGCAATGAACATAGCGACGCGGGGGCGCCGGAGGCAAGCGGGGGCCGTTACGGGTAGGCTCGGGAGGAGAGTGCGATGAAGACCGTCAGCCTGATGATCAAGCCGGCCTCGAGCCGCTGCAACCTGGCCTGCGCCTACTGCTTCTACGAGGACGAGGCGGTAAGGCGAGAGCGGCCAGACCGCGGCGTCATGGACGTGGCGATGGCGGAAATAGTCGTCGACAGGGCGCTGGAGTACGAGGCCGGGCGCTGCGAGTTCGGCTTCCAGGGCGGGGAGCCGACGCTGGCCGGGCTGGACTTCTATAGGCGCTTCACGGCCTACGCCAGGCGGCGCGCCGCCGAGGCGGGAGGCGTCGAGCTGGCATGGGCCATCCAGACCAACGGGACTCTCATAGACGGGGACTGGGCGCGCTTCCTTAAGGAAGAGGGTTTCCTCGTGGGCCTGTCGCTCGACGGGCCGGCCGCGGTGCATGACGCGCTACGCCGGGGCCCTGACGGTAGCGCCAGCCATGTGCGCGTACTGGCAGGCTACGCGGCGCTCCGCGAGGCGGGGGTACCCGTGAACGCGCTCTGCGTGGTGAGCGACCAGGTAGCGGACAACGCCGGCGCGGTGTATCGCTGGCTCAGGGGACGAGGCTTCGATTGGCTCCAGTTCATACCCTGCCTGGAGCCGCTCGAGGCAAGAAAGGGCGGCTACCCCTGGTCGCTGTCGGCACCCGCCTACGCGGCCTTCCGGAGGGAGGCCTTCGACCTGTGGTACGGCGAGCTCGCGGCGGCTCCGCCCGGAGCCCCGCTACCGAGCGTGCGGCTCTTCGACGATCTCGTGTCCCTGGCCTCAGGCTCGCCGCCGCCCAGCTGCGAGAGGGCGGGCCGTTGCGGCCTACACTACGTGGTGGAGGCAGACGGCTCGGTCTATCCCTGCGATTTCTACGCCACGGACGAATGGCTCCTCGGTAACCTGCGCGACTCGAGCCTGGCCGAGCTCGCCGGAGGCGCCGCGGCGGAGCGCTTCCTGGTCGCCACGGAACCCGACCCGAAGGCCTGCGCGGGCTGCCGGGTCCTAGGCCTGTGCCGCGGTGGTTGCCGGAGGGATAGGGCGGTCACCGACGCGGGCCGGCCTGGGAGGAGTCGGCTCTGTGAAGCCTATAAGGATTTCTTAGCCTACGCGGGTGATAGGATACTCGCGCTGGCGCGTTAAGGGTACGTCAAAAATACTGCCTGTAATCGCGTGAAAAAAGGGAAGGCGCCCCAAGGGAATGGGATCGATCATGGTAGCCGGAAGGAGACTACCGTATGAGAACCATTCGAACGTCTATCGTACTGGTCCTGCTCGCCGGCCTAGCCGCGGCGGGCGCGTTCGCCAACGGGGAGAAGGAGGGTTCGCCGGCGGCCGCGGCGGGAGCTCCTCGGACCGAGGGGCCCATCGCCGTCAGCGTCGGCTCGAGCGGCATTGGCAAGATCAACTTCAATCCCTTCGCGCCAGGCACCACGAGCGTCGCGAGGAACCTGATGTACGAGCCCCTCATGG
>CAZNNA010000415.1:0-2551 GCA_964573825.1 uncultured Treponemataceae bacterium | reverse complement strand
AGTGGAGGGGTAGGCAGAGAATATCCGGCCCGCCTGACTTGGTCAAGGCGGCCGGGCGCCCGAGGCCTCGCGTCTACTGCGCGCCGTCCGCGGCGCGCCTAGGAGCGTATCGGGAAGGTGATGCCGAAACGCGAGCCGGCATGGACGTTAGCCTCGAAGGAGCCGCCGAGCTGTTCCACGAGGCTGGCCACGAGGGTCAGCCCGAGCGACTTGGGGCGCTTGCCTTGCTTGGCGGCCCTGCCCGCGTCCTTGCCGTCATCGAAGCCTATACCCGGCCCGTTATCGGCCACCACGAAACGGTAGCCGGCCGGGTCCCTGCCGAACGCCACCGACAGTCGCGGCTCCTTGGTGGCCGGGAAGGCGTGCTTGATGGAGTTGCTCACCAGCTCGGACAGGATGAGCCCGCAGGGTATGGCGCTGTCGAGCGGCAAGGAGTCGTCGGATAGCTCGTAGGCCACCTCGACCGGCCGGGGGAAGTCCTGGATGAGCGAGGGCACGAGCCGGCGGACGTAATCGCCGAAGTCGATGTCGGCCAGGTCGGGAGAGCGGTAGAGCTGCTCGTGTATCAAGGCCATGGCCTGGATGCGGTTCTGGCTATCGACGAGGGCCTCCGCGGCCCGCCTATCGTCTATGGCCTCCTTCTGCAGGTTAATGAGGCTCGAGACTATCTGCAGGTTGTTGTTGACCCGGTGGTGTATCTCCTTGAGGAGTATCTCCTTCTCGGCCAGGGACTTGGATATGGCTTCCTCCATCCTGGCGCGTTCCTCGACGTTGCGGCCGACGCCTATGAGCTCGAGCTCTCCCCGGTCGTTCAGGAAGAGGGTCGTCAGCACCTCGAAGCGCAGGGGCTCCCGGCTCGGCCGGTCGACGGTGGTCCGGTACATCGTCGTCGACCGGCGCTCCGCGCCCGCCAGTACCTTGGAGATGCGTTCCCCCAGGTCTCGCTCCAGTCCCGGCCGCTCGCCCGGGCGGATGAAGTCCGATAGCCTATGCTTGCCTATCTCCGAGTCGGGGAGCCCGTAGAGCCGTGAGAGCGACGGGCTCACGAACTTGAAGCGCTTACCCAGGGGATCGTAGAGGAAGATGGCGTCGCTCGCGTTCTCGGCTATGAGGCGGTAGAGCCGCTCGCTCTCTTCCAGCGCCCGGCGCGTCTCCGCCAGGCAGTTCTCGGTCTCCAGCTCTCGCCTGACCCGG
The DNA here is from genome assembly GCA_964573825.1 of uncultured Treponemataceae bacterium. Taxonomy (GTDB): domain Bacteria; phylum Spirochaetota; class Spirochaetia; order Treponematales; family UBA12059; genus SZUA-370. Next base: position 1,357 of record CAZNNA010000415.1, on the reverse strand, counting down.
ACGAGGGCCTGGGGCAGGGCCTCGAGGAAGACCGAGTCCTTTACGATGTAGTCGCGGGCGCCGAGGCGCATCATGGCCACCGCCACGCACTCGTCGCCGAGACCCGTAGTCACGATGAAGGGAGGGAAGGCGAGCCCTTCTGCCTGGGCCTTCTCCATGAGTCCGTCGGCCTTGGCGTCGGGAAGCGAGTAGTCTAGCAGGGCCAGGTCGTAGGACGAGCCGCGCAGCCCCGAGCATTCGCAGGGCGGAGCGGCGGCCCCTCGCAGGGCCTCGAGGGCCGAGGCTCCGTCGAGGCTCGCGTCGGCCTTGAACCCGAGCCCTTCAGCTATGGAACGCTCGAGCTCCGCCAGTCCCTCGTCATCCTCTATTATCAGTACTCTCATGCCGCCGTCCTCGCCGCGCTCATGACCATGATGAAGGCGCCTATGCGCCTGAGCGTCTCCGAGAATTGCCGCTGGTCGAGCGGCTTCGAGATGTAGCAGCTGCAGCCCAGCCTGTAGCATTCGTCTATCTCGGCCGGGGAATCCGTCGTGGTCAGGATGATGACGGGGATTACCCGCAGCGTCTCGTCGGCCTTGAGGGCGCGGAGCGTCTCGACGCCGTCGAGGACGGGCATCCGTATGTCCACGATGGCTATGAAGGGCCCGGCGCGGCTTCCCGTAACGTCATGCTCGTAGAGGTACTCGAGCAAGGCGGCTCCGTGCCCGAAGCGCACCACGGGCGCGTCGAGGCCGCCGTCGCGGAGGTACTCGCGCACGAGCTCCGCGTGTCCGTCGTCATCCTCCGCGAGGAGTACCGTCAGCTCGCTCTTCATCGCGATCCCCCTAGAGTCCCCTGCCCGGGAACGTCATGGTTACCCGCGTTCCTCCGCGGGCCGAGTGGTCGGCGATGACGCCGCCGCCGTGCCGTTCTACTATCTTGCGGACCTGGGCCAGTCCTATCCCGTCGCCCGCGACCGTCCCGAAGGGATCGTAGCGGCTGAACAGCTCGAAGGCCCTGGCCAGGAAATCGTCGGGCATGCCGCGCCCGTTGTCGTCCACGCTGTAGGAGACGCTCGCGCCGTCCTGGCTTCCCGACACGGCGACGACCAGCGGCTCGTCGTCCGATCGGTACTTCACGGCGTTCTCGAGGAGGCAGGAGAACGCCGTGGCCAGGAGGTCCCTGTCGCCGCGGCAGGCGGGCAGGGGCTCCAGCCTGAGCGTCGCGCCCGCCTCGGCGAAGCGGTGGCCTAGGTTGCCGGCCGCCTCGGCGACTATGCCGTCGACCTCCAGCTCGGCCTCCGCGAAATCCGAGCGGCCGGTACGGGAGAGGGTCAGGATGCCCTGCACGAGGCGCTCCATCCGCTCGGTCGACGACA
>CAZNNA010000414.1:0-2565 GCA_964573825.1 uncultured Treponemataceae bacterium | reverse complement strand
GCGGCCGGTTCCCGGGCCTCGCCCTGGTCGATAGGAGCGGCCTCGCCGAAGAAGGAGTCGGCGTCGAAGGCGCCCGGCACGACGGCCTCGCCGCCTTGGGTCGCGGGCGCTCCTTCACCTGCCGCCTGCGCCATGGCGAGCGCGGGCCCCAGGAAGAGGAGGAAGGCGAGCGCGGCCGCGCGTACGGAGACCCGCCGGCCAAGGCTCCCCGGCGAGGCCCGCATGGATCTATTCGGGGATCGCATCGCGCCTCCTCCTAGCGGGTCAACCGCTGTAGGCTGAACATGTCGTCGGGCAGGGCCACGCCGAAGCGCAGCTCGCGCAGGGTAAAGGTGGTGCCTCCGCCCTTCCGGAGCTTATCTTCCATCCGAACCCTCGTGGGGAACCATCGCTCGCCGAAGCGCCCGGCCTCGAGCACGCGGCTCTCCTTGAGGAGGCGGCCGCTCTTGGCGTACATCTCCGTCTTCCAGACCACGAAGCGCTCGCCGTCGACCCAGAGGCGCTGCCGGTCGTAGCGGGCCGACCTCTTCGTCGCCTTGAGCTCGAGCACGTAGCAGGGCCTCCCGTCGAGGGCCTCGACGCCGGACAGCCCGATGGCGTAATCGTCGGCCATGGCGCCGGACTCCAGGGCGTCCTCGTACGACAGGTCGGAACCCATCATGCCCTCCTTGAGGAGGTGGCCCGATATCTTGACCGTCTCCTGCTCCGCGGGGAAGTACATCCATAGCTCCTTGTCGACCTTGAGGTAGCGGACGCCCTTGTCCTCGGGATTGGAGAATTCTATGAACGAGCGGGACTCGCCCTCGGAGACGACGCGCATCTCCTTCCTGAGGACGCGGGAACCCAGGTCTATCTCCATGGTCCCGGCGTAGGCCATCGTGTCGACGACGTTGTTGGCGTCGACACGCCTAAGGATCTCCTCGCCGCCGAGTGGCGGTAGGGAGACCGCGGGCGGGGCGGCCTGGGCGGCGACCGGCGCTACCGCGGCGAGGGGGAGGACGGCGGCTAGGGCGAGCGGGACGAGCGGCGATGAAGGTCGATGCATGGGTATCCTCCTCGTTAGGCGACGCTCTTGATGGCGTCAACGGCGTTCATGGCACCGGCCCGGCGGCTCGGGGCGACCGACATGACCAGGGACACGGCGAGCCCGATGGCGAACATCCTGACGCCGTCCATTGGATTGAAGCGTGAATAGAAGACGGGATCGATCGGGAAGTTGAGGGATCCCATGGCCGAGCTGAAGTCCAGTCCGTACCGGGAATTGAAGAGGCAGAGCCCGAGGCCTGCGAGCGCCCCGGCGCCGCTCCCGATGGCGCCCATGAGCCCGCCCTCGACCAGGAAGAGCGCCAGGACCTCCGCTCGCTTGAGGCCGAGGGCCTTCAGGATCCCTATCTCCTTCCGGCGCTCGAGCACGACCATCATGAGTATGTTGGTGATGATGAAGGCCCCGAGGAAGGCGACGACGAAGTAGATGTAGTCGTAGATCTCCTCCATCATGCGTATGAGCCGGGGATAGTCCCCGATGGCCGTCCAGGGCTGGACGAGGAGCTCGTCGCCTCCGGGTAGCTTAGCGAGGGCCGATCCGATTAGGGCGGCGGCCTCGGCCGCGTCCCGGTAGTCGTCGAGCATGACCACGACCTGCTGGACGCCGCCGTCGGTCCTGAGGAACTCCTTGGCGTCGGCCACGGGCAGCTGGAAGGCCGAGCCGTCGAGCTGGTTGAGTCCCGTCTCGAAGACGCCGACTATGGCGAAGCGCCTGAGCCTGAGCCCGTAGTCGGAGCCCTGGGTAACGACGCGGAGCGCGTCGCCTACCGAGTAGCCCAGGTCTCGGGCAAGCCCCGAGCCCACGATGACCTCTCCGGGCCCCTCGATGTAGCGGCCGCTCACGATTCCCCTATCCAGGTCGAGGAGCCCTCGCTCCGCCTCGGGATCGCCCGCGAGGCCGACGGCGGCCTTGGAGTTCGGCCCGTTCGACAGGAGCGTCCCGAAGGAGAGACGCTCGGTTACGGTCGCCACGCGCCCGTCGAGCCCCGGGATCGCGGCGATAGCCTCGCGGACCGCGACGGGATCGGGCACCAGCTCGTCGACGGGCATGAAGCGGGCGCGGGCCTCGAAACCCCTGGTCACCACGCGGACGTGGCCGGTCTCGCTCTTCGTCAGGTTGCGCACCATATTATCGAGCACCCCGTTGACGAAGCCGCCGAGGTAGGTCATGAGCATGACGGAAAGGGCTATCGACGAGACAGCCAGCGCCGTGCGCCTACGATTGCGCCTGATGTTCCGTACGGCCATGCCGAGTATCCAACGCATGTCCTCCTCCTTTACACGAAGCGCAGGGCGTTCGTCACCTCGAGCCTTGACGCCCGCCTAGCGGGCGCGCGGCTAGACAGGAGCGCGACGAGGACGCCCACGACGAAGGCGACGACCATCTGGTCGGGGTTCCACTCGCCCCGCAGGGCCCCCCAGATGGGCAGGCCCATATCTATCTCGCCCATCATGGCCTCGATAGGAAAGCCGACCAGGATGAAGTATGCGTCCAGCCCTATCCCGAATGCGACGCCGGCG
>CAZNNA010000413.1:0-2575 GCA_964573825.1 uncultured Treponemataceae bacterium | reverse complement strand
GCCCCCGGGTCCCTATGCCACCCCCCCCGCCCGCCCCCCCCCCCCGGCGCGGGGGCCCCCCCCCTGGGCCGCCCCCGCCGCGACGCTCGAGGCGGCGCCTGAGGCCTTGATATAGAAGGACAGGCGCTCGTAGGACCCGAGGGGCGCCTCGTCGACGTAGCGTACCAGGCTCGTCTCCGCGAGGGGCACGGCGACCGTCGCTGCCACGGAGAGCGAGAGGACGCGATTGGCGCCGCCGCCCTCGTGCAGGGTCGCGAGCGCCTCGGAGAAGGCCGGCTCGGCCGCCAGGGTAGCATCGGCCGCGGAGGCTACTGAGAGAGCCGGGTCGCCTCCAGCCGACGGGCGGAACGCCGTGAGCGGGCGCTTGGACTCATAGTCCTCCATGCCGAGGACTCGGTACGGCCCGGCCGAGCCGGCCGTGCTGAAGCGGAGCGCCAGGGCCGCGTCGAAGGAGGCGCGATACGCATCGGTAGGGCTCGGAGCCGGTTTCCCGGTCGAGGCCCCGAGCGACAGGCCGAACCAAGACGGCCGAGAGCGCCCCGGCTCGTCGTAGCCGGAGCCGAAGAGGGGCTGGCGCCCGCCGAGGGCGGCCGACCAGGACAGCCCGAGCCAGGGAAAGCGTACGCCTACCCCGAAGGCCAGGGCGCCGTCGGCCGAGTCGTCGCTGGCCACGGCGTAGCGTAGCTCGATGAGCTCCCCGGCTCCCGGCGGCGGCGAGAGGAGGAGGGAGCGCGAGCCCGGGTCGTAGGAGAAGGCCGCGCTCGGTACGCCCTCGCGCGTCACCTGGATGGTACCGGGCACGGTGCCCTGCTCGAGGAGTATGGGCCCCTCGGAGGCCACGCTAGCGAGCGCCATGACCAGGAAGGCCTCGCCCGCGGCGTAGTCGCGGGTAGCCGAGTCATCGTAGTACCAGGGCGCCTCCTCCCTAAAGGGACGCATGAAGGCATCGGTATCGTAGGCCGTCCCCGCGCCCGAGCGGTAGACCTGGACGAGCCCCGGAGCCAGGGCCTCGGCCTCGTATCCTAGGTCCGGCTGCCCCGTGGCCATGTTGCGCACGAAGAGCCGCCTGGGCGCGTCGGAATCGCTCAAGGCGTAGGCGTTGCGCGCCTCGTAGGCGCTTCCGATCCTGACCGTCTTCCCCGCGGCGTCCTTGGAGACGGCGTAGAGGAAGAGGCTTCTCCCGGTTCCCGAGGCGTCGGTATAGGAAACGCGCAGCTCTCCCTTGGGCTCGGCGGCCAGGAGCAGGAGGCCGCGGCCGAGCGACGCGGAGAACTCGTCGGCAGCGAGCGCGCGGCTCCCGGCGGCGGTGGTATCGCTGAGCGCGAGCGAAGACACGGGAGCGCCAGGCAGCACGAAGCGACGGCCCCGGACCTGGTCGCCGGCCGAGACCGTCGTCTCCACCGCCTCGGCGCCGCCGGCCAGTCGGCGTTCCTTCCACGATAGCCCGTCCCAGCGCAGCATGGCGTCGAGCGAGGCGCCCGCCTCGGCGTCGCCCGCGCTCAGGGCCGCGCCGAAGGCTCCGGCGGGCGAGCCCAGGGCCAGGAAGGGATAGTCCGGCATGGTAATCCCGGTGTTACCGAGCCGGGCGAAGCGCACGGCGTCGCCGGCCTCACCCTCGAACGACAGGGAGAAGCGGTTATCGCCCATATCCTTGGTTACGTAGGCCTCGAGTATCCACCTACGCCTAAAGCGCAGGAAGGCGTAGAGATCGGGCGTCTGGGTAAAGAGGAAGGGGGCCGCGCTGAAGCCGAGGCCTCCCGTGACCGGCGAGAAGGTACCCGTGGACAGGAGGGAGGCCTCCCAGAAGCCCTGCACCAGGACCTCGACGTCCTCGTCGCCGAGCCTGGTCGCGAAGAGGCTCGAGGGAGGCTCGGCCGGCAGCACCGACGACAGGGCTTGGGCCCCTAGGGTAGCGGGCAGCGAGACGGCGAGCGCGAGGACTAGCAAGGCTCCCGAGGCGAACGAGGGGTAGGCTCTGGGTTGCGGTCTTTCCTTTATCATCGTTCGCGTATATCATTGTAGCCCATGGATGCTCCCCCTGAGAAGCCCGACTCGATCCGACGGGCCTCCGCCCGGGCCGCGCTCGACGCGCTGGCCATCGTCTCGGTCGTGGCCGCGTTCGCAGGCGCCGCGCTGGCCTGCGTCGGCGCATCCTGGCGCGCCCTAGCCTACCTGTCCATAGTCGGCGTACTCTTCGACTCGATCTTCTCCTACGAATTCTTCTACGATTCACTGCGCGGCCGGCGCGAGGGTTCATGGCTTCGAGGGCTCTCCTCGGTCGCGCCCTTGCTCCTCGTCTCCGGCCCCTTCATCGCCGGCTGGGCCCTCGCCGACCTGGGCGCCGCGGCGGTCAGGGGGCCTTGGCTCGGCCGCGCGCCCTACGGCGGGCTGGCCGTGGTAGCGGCGCTCAGGCTGCTGCGCGTCGCCAGGCCCTTCGCGGCAGAGGCTCGGCCCTACGCTCGTCGACGCGGCGCCGCCCTGGCCGCTACCGTCGGTCTCGGCCTGGTACTCGCCGGCGCCGCCGCCTCCGACGCGCTGCTGGCGCCCGGCCTATCGGCGGCCGGAGCCGCCGCGA
>CAZNNA010000412.1:934-2592 GCA_964573825.1 uncultured Treponemataceae bacterium | reverse complement strand
GGACGAGTCCCTGCATCTGGCAGCAGAAGGCCAGGGCCTTGACCCCGTCCGGCCGGGCGCCCGAGGCGGCGAGGACCGAGGCCGTGCCCGCGCGCACGGCGCGCCACCAGTCGTCGGGATCCTGCTCCACGCCGCCGTTAGGCAGGAAGCGTATGCCGTACTCGGCGCCGGCGTGGGCGGCGAGCTCGACGCGCCCCCCCGCGAACCTGTAGAGGCAGGTCTTGGCGCCGGTCGTGCCTATGTCGTAGGCGATGACGAGGACTTCGTCGGCCTTCATCGCTCGCCCTTGCCCTTCGAGTACTTGCGTAGGTAGACCTGGTGCATGATCGCGGCCTCGAAGCGGCCGACGCTCTTGGCGCCCCCGAGGAATTCCGCCTCGATGAAGGCGCGGCAGCCCTTCTCGGCTATCTGGGCGCAGAGGAGGGCCTCCTTGGCGTCGCGGCCGCAGGCGACGAGCCCGTGGTTGGCCATCAGGGCCGCCATGCGCCCCGCCAGGGCCCTGACGACGGCCTTGCCCATCTTCCTGGAGCCCGGCAGCGAGTAATCGGCCACGCGAATGCTGGGACCGACGATCTGGGCCAGGTCGTCGAGCACGGGCGGTACCTCGCGCCGGGCCGCGGCCGCGGTCGAGGCGCTCATCGAGTGCGTGTGCACGATGGCCCTGATCTCCGGCCGGGCCGCGTAGACGGCCAGGTGCATGGGGAGCTCGCTCGAGGGCTTGCCGCCGCGCGCCTCCAGCGTCGAGAGGTTCACTATGACGATGTCATCGACCCTCATGGCCAGGTAGTCGGTACCGGTCGGCGTGATGGCCAGCTCGTCGTCGGAGAAGCGCAGGGACACGTTGCCCCAGGTGCCGGCCACGAGGCCTTCCTCCACCAGGCGTACGCCCGTCGCCCGGACGGCCTCCCGCGCCTCGGCCTCGCTCATGGCTACGAAGTCCTGGATCACGAGCGGCTCCCGGCCGAACCGGCCACGGCGTCGAAGACGCGGGAGAAGCGCGCTATGGCGTCGTCGATGATGTCGTCGGTATCGGCGGCGCTCGTGTACATGCGGCTGCCGGCCAGGGTCACGAGGCCCTCGGCCGCGTAGGCCGCACCGTAGGCCTCCATCATCGTCTTGCGCGTCTTGATCTCCTTAAGGACGTGCTTGATGCGGAGGAGGTCCATCTTGATGAACATGGCCCCGACCGTTTCCAGGTGACAGATGGAGCCCTGGTTGTAGACCACGAAGGGTAGGCCCCGAGCGTCTATCGCCTTCTTGATTCCGGCTGAGAGCCTGTCTCCGGCGCGGCCGGCCACGGCGCAGGCGTCCCGCTTGGCTATCTCCTTGAGCGTGTAGTAGCCGGCCGCCGACGATAGGGGATTGGCCGCCATGGTACCGCCGACGTAGGCGCGCTTCTTGCCGCTCTCGAGGCCGGCCGCCATGCGTAGGATCAGGTCGCGCCGTCCCCCGAGGCCTCCGGCCGAGGGGTAGCCTCCAGCCACGATCTTGCCGAAGGTCGTGAGGTCGGGCTTGACGCCGAAGTAGCCCTGGGCTCCGCCCAAGCCGATACGGAAGGCCGTCACCACCTCGTCGAACACGAGGAGGGCGCCGTACTTGTCGCAGAGCGCGCGCACGCCCTTGTTATAGTCCCTGCCCACCGGGCGCGTGCCCGACTC
>CAZNNA010000412.1:0-924 GCA_964573825.1 uncultured Treponemataceae bacterium | reverse complement strand
GGGCCCACCGGCTCGATGAGGACGCAGGCCGTGCCGCCCCTGAGCCGGTTGCGCGACAGGACGCGCTCGAGCGAGGCCAGGTCGTTGGGCGCGGCCTCGTCGGTCAGGCCGCTCATGCGGGCGGGAATGCCGTGGGCCTCGAAGCGGCCGGGCTTGGGGATCTTGAGGCTGAAGACGAGCTGGTCGCTCCAGCCGTGGTAGGCGCCGCCCATCTTTATGACGCGCCTCTTACCGGTGGCCAGTCGCGACACGCGTATGGCTGCCATCACGGCCTCGGTCCCCGAGCCGAGCATGCGGAACATCTCCACCGCCGGCATGTGCGAGCATATTTCCTTGGCTAGGAGCAGCTCGAACTCGTGGAAGAGCCCCGTCGACGGTCCCACGTGGTCGAGGACGTCCTTGACCTGGGCGCGCACGACGGGGTCGTTGCTCCCCAGTATGGTCGGGCCGCCGGCCTGTAGGAAGTCAATGTAGCGATGCCCGTCGACGTCGTAGAGGTAGGCGCCGTCGGCCCGGTCGATGACTAGGGGAAAGGGATAGTTGAAGGCCAGGTTATGCTGGACCCCGCCGGGGATGAAACGCTTGGCCTCCTCGACCGTGGCCTTGGACTTGGGGCAGGCGTCGAAATACGCGAGGTATTTTTTCATCGCCTCTGCCTTCAGGGCGCGGGGCGGCTCCGCGAGCAACGCGTCGAGCCGGGCGTAGATATCCTTGACGTCGTGGTAGCTTGATATGGCGTATGACATGAGGGCCTCCTGAAAACTAAAAGTGAGCGGCTGCTCACCGACAGTCTACTACGGTTTCGCGGATTGTCAACGGGAAGTAGGAGCGGGCGAGGCTGAAGACGAAGGCTAAGGATCTAAAGCGGAGCAGGGTAGGCGTTGCGGTGGTTCGCCTAATCCACGCCCTCGTTCCCGCCTCCCG
>CAZNNA010000411.1:0-2607 GCA_964573825.1 uncultured Treponemataceae bacterium | reverse complement strand
GTAACCCTGGGTGATGGTCGGGGCGGTGAAGTCGTTGCTCTGGAGGCGGAACTTGAGGCCGCTGTTCTCGCCGCCGAGGGTGGCGTTCAGGCGGACGCGGAAAGCGTCGGGGACAGAACCGTACCAGCGATCGAACTGCATGCCGGCGCCGGCGCCATTGGCATACATGAGACCGCCATAGATATTACCACTGAACTTGATCGCCGGCTTGTCCTGGGCGAACACGGCGCCGCCGAGCACGGCGAGAGCCAGAAGAAGCACTATAGCTTTCTTCATCTAGATTCCTCCTTGTAGGAATAAAGCGAGGGCCGAACCTAGGGTCCGGCGTTCCCCTTAGCTTTAGGGGGAGTATACCAGCGTGAAATTTAGGTGTCAAGGAAAAATTGGCGTTCGGGACAATCTTTATGACATTTTTCATATAAAATGTCATGGCTCGCCGGCATACTCCCTCCCTGGACTTTAAATATCGGTATGATTTGAGTTTATGATGAGCGGAAGATGCGATGCCCGTGAATCGCCTGGTTAGGCATACGCCTCCAGGCTGCCGGCGCTCCGCGCCTTGCCCGTACCGCGGCGGGCTGGAGCGCCGGCGGCTCCCTAGGGGCGGAAGTCCGCGGTCGCCCGGATGAAGGCGTCGCGCGAGGCCTCTATAGAACGCTCGGGCACGCAGTAGCAGAGCCGGAACCAACCGGGATAGCCGAAGCCGACGCCGGGCACGGACAGGACGCCTCGGTCCTTGAGGGCCAGGGCGAAGGCGACGTCGGCGCTCTGGCCGGGCTCGAGGGGCTCGGGGCCGACGGGCGCCTCGCAGAAGAGGTAGAAGGCGCCCTCGGGCTCGGCGTAGCGGAGGCCCGCGTCCCGGAGGACGGCCGTCATCATGTCGCGGCGCCGGGCGTAGCGCGAGACGTCGGCCCGCGCCCGCCAGCTGGCGGCTACGGCGCGCTGCATGAGGGCCGGGGCGTTGACGAAGCCCAGGACCCGGTTGGCCATGGTCAGGCCGGCAACCAGGGCGGCCTTGTCGGCGCAGGCGGGGTTGACGGCTATGTAGCCCAGGCGCTCGCCGGGTATGGACAGGGTCTTGGAGAAGCTCGAGGCCACGATGCTCTCGGGATAGGCCGAGAGGACGGGCGGCGCGACGACGCCGTCGTAGACGATGTCGCGGTAGGGCTCGTCGACCACCAGGTAGGGCGCCCGGCCCGTCCGCTTTCCGTGGGCTGACAGGACGGCCGCGAGGGCCTCGATATCGGCGCGCGGGTAGACGCGGCCGGTGGGATTATTGGGGCTATTCATGATAACGCAGGCCGTCCGGGGGGACAGGACGCGCGCGACGGCCTCCGCGTCCAGGGAGAAGCCGGGCCCGGAGTCCGCCACGACGAGGACGGCGCCGTGGATCTCCGCGTACGCGGAGTACTCGGCGAAGTAGGGCCTGACGACGACGACCTCGTCGCCCGGGTCGACGACGGTACGCAGTATCACGTTGAGGGCCCCCGCGGCGCCCACCGTCATGACGACGTCGTCGGCGCTCGCGGCCACGCCGTGCTCCTCGGAGACCTTGCGCGCCATCTCCGCCCGGGCGAAGGGGTAGCCGGCGTTGGTCATGTAGGCATGGGTGCCGGCCTCGGGGCTCAGGGCGGCCTCGCGCAGGGCCGCCACGAACTCGGGCGGCGGCTCCAGGTCGGGATTGCCCAGGGAGAAGTCGAAGACCGCGTCGGCCCCGAGCCGCGAGCGCAGCTCCACGCCCGCCTCGAACATGCGCCGTATCCACGAGCCCCGGCTCAGGCTCGCCCTCGTCCGCTCCGCTATAGGCATGAGAAAATCCTCGCTTTCCTGGAATTGTCCGGGTAGACTATAGCACGGCTTCCGCGGCCGCGGGAGTCCCGGGGAGGCGCCATGATCATAAAGAGGGAAGACGCCGAAGCCCGCGCGCGGGCGTATTTCGAGCTGCTCTCGGCCCTGGTACCGGGGGGCGACGCGGCGGCCGTGGAGCGAGCCAAGCCGGCGCTCGAGGACGCGAGCCCGCGCGACCTCGTCGACGCGGTGGACGCTGCCCTGGCCGCCGGCCTGACCGAGGACGCGATCAAGCCGGCCGTATCGCGGCTCGTCAACCTGATGTCCGGCCCCCTGGCCCGCCACCGCGTGGCCCCGCCGGCCGGAGAGCGCCTCTTCGCCTCGCTCGTCGCGGAGAACGCGGGACTCCTCGCCGCGCTCGAGCGCGGCAAGCCCCTGGCCAAGGCCGCGAACGATAGCGCGGCCGGTCCCGTCGCGGCTAAGGCCGCCCTCGAAGGGCTGGCGGCCCTGGTCGAGGAACTCGGGCAGGTGGAGCGGCACTACGTCAAGAAGGAGAACATACTCTTTCCCTGGTTCGAGGCCCGCTACCCCCGCTACCGCTGCGTGCGGCTCATGTGGGACATCCACGACGACGCCCGGCGCGGCCTCAAGGAGACCGCCAGGCTCTGCGCGGCCGCCCTGGCCGGCTTCGCCCTCGACCCGGCCTCGGACTTTGATCCGGCCCCGGACCTCGATCCGGGCCCCCTCAACAAGGCCCTCGGGCGACTCTACTTCGACCTCAACGCCGTGGCCTTCCGCGAGGACTGCGCCCTCTATCCC
>CAZNNA010000410.1:0-2629 GCA_964573825.1 uncultured Treponemataceae bacterium | reverse complement strand
GGGCTTCCCCCGGAACGACACCGAGCCCTTGGCCGGCTTGAGGAAGCCGGATACGGCGTTGAGCAGGGTGGACTTGCCGGCGCCGTTGGCGCCGATGATGGTGACTATCTCGCCCTCGTCCACCCTGAGCGAGACGCCCCGCAGGGCCTTGATGCCGCCGTAGGCGACGTGCAGGTTATCCACGTTCAGCATTCGCTCGTCTCCCCGCCCAGGTAGGCTTCCACCACGCGCTTGTCGCCGCGTATGGCCTCGGGCGCCCCGTCGGCCAGCTTCTGCCCGAAGTTGAGCACGACGATGTGCTCGCAGAGGCCCATCACCAGGTCCATGTGGTGCTCTATGACCAGGACGGACAGCTTGAAGCGGTCGCGTATCTCGCCTATGAGCCGCATGAGCTGCTCGGTCTCGTCGGGGTTCATGCCCGCGGCCGGCTCGTCCAGGAGGAGGAGCTTGGGATCCAGCGCCAGGGCCCTCGTTATCTCGAGGCGCCGCTGCAGTCCGTACGGGAGGCCGTTGGCTATGGCGTCCTTGCGGTCGGCCAGGCCCATGATGCCTAGGAGTTCCAGGGACTTCTCCTTCAGGGCCTTCTCCTCGCGGCGGAAGCGCGGTAGGCGCAGGAAGGCCTCGGCCAGGCCGTACGTGGCGCTGGCGTGGCAGGCGGTCAGCACGTTGTCCAGCACCGAAAGGTTCTTGAAGAGCCTGATGTTCTGGAAGGTCCTCGTGATACCTATGTCGGCCACCAGGTAAGGCTCCGTGTTAGTGATGTCCTTGCCCTGGAAGCTGACCTTCCCCGAGGTCACCTTATACACGCCGGTGACGAGGTTGAAGATGGTCGTCTTGCCGGCGCCGTTCGGCCCTATGAGCCCGGTGATGCCGCCCTCGCGGACGTTGAAGTCCACCTCGGAGACGGCGGCGAGCCCCCCGAAGCGCTTCGTGAGGCCCCGCACCTCGAGTATGTCGCTCATACGCCCTCCTCCTCGGCGTCCTGCGCCGCCCGCTCGGCCTTGGCCGCCCGGATGGCCTTGCGCTCCGCGAAGTGCCGCCTGATCGAGGCGGGCGTCAGCTCGAAGCCGCCCATGAGGCCGCGGGGCCGCCCTATCATGATGGCTATGACCGCCAGGCCGTAGACCACGAGGCGCCACTTATCCACCACGCGCAGGAGCTCCGGCAGGAAGGTCAGGACGACGGCGCCGATGACCGAGCCGGAGATGCTCCCGAGGCCGCCGAAGATGACTATGATCGTCAGCTCCGTCGACTTGACCATGCTGAACATCTTGGGCTGGATGAAGGTCATGTAGTGCCCGAGCAGGGCCCCGGCCACGCCGGCGTAGGCTGCGCTGATGACCAGGGCCAGCATCTTGTACTTGAAGGTATTGATGCCGGCCACCTGGGCCGCCAGCTCCTCCTCGCGGACCGCTATCATGTTGCGGCCGTGGCGGGAACGCACGAGGTTGGCCAGGAGCAGGACGCCGATGACGTCCAGGATCACTATATTGAGGAGCGTCGTGGAGGCAGGCAGGCCCGGCCAGCCGCGCGAGCCCCCCAGGCCCTGGAAGTTGTCCAGGATCAGCCTGATGGCCTCGCCGAAGCCGAGCGTCGCTATGCAGAAGTAGTCGCCCTTGAGCTTGAGCGTGGCGCTGCCTATGAGCCAGCTCACGCCCGCGGCGGCCGCCGCCGCGGCGGCTATGCCCACGAAGAAGGGCAGCCCCAGGAGCTTGGTGCATATGGCCGCGGCGTAGGCGCCTATGGCCATGAAGCCCGCGTGGCCGAACGAGAAGAGTCCGGCGAAGCCGGTCAGGAGGCAGAGGCCCAGCACCGCTATGAGGTTGATGCCGGAGAGCATCAGGATGCCCTCGATGTACGCGTCCATGCGGGGCCCCCTTACGCCTTGTCCTCGGTGATCTTGCCCATGATGCCGGAGGGCCTGAACACGAGGACGCCGATGAGTATGACGAACGCTATGAGGTCGCGGAACTGGCTGGACAGGTAGCCGGCGACGAGCGTCTCGATGATGCCCAGGAGCACCGAGCCGAGCACCGCGCCGGGCAGGGACCCCAGGCCACCGAAGACGGCAGCCACGAACGACTTGGTGGTGATGTTGCCGATCTGCGGGTAGACCGTGTACTTCATGCCGAAGAACACTCCCGCGATGCCGGCGAGGAGGCCGCCTAGGGCGAAGACTATCATCACCACGCGGTCGGTGTTGACGCCCATGAGGGCCGCGGCCTTCATGTTATAGGCGGAGGCCTGGATGGCCTTGCCCATCTTCGTCTTCTCGATGAAGAGGACGAGCGCGGCGAGCGATACGGCCGACACGGCGAACATGATCAGGTCCAGGCGGCCTATGGCCACGGAGCCCAGGGCTATGGACGTGCGCCCGAAGACGTCCGGATAGGTCCGGAAGGTGGGGCCGATGGTCGCTATGATGATGTTCTCGAGGAAGATCGAGGCGCCCATGGCGGAGATGATGAAGTACAGGAAGGGCGCCCTCCGCTCGCGGAGCGGCTTGTAGGCTATGCGCTCTATCGCCACCGCGAGGACGGCGGTGCCGACGAAGGCCAGCGCGAACGACGCCATGAAGGGCAGCTTGAGGAGCGTCATGGCGAAGAAGCCGAAGTAGGCGCCGAACATG
>CAZNNA010000409.1:2315-2648 GCA_964573825.1 uncultured Treponemataceae bacterium | reverse complement strand
AACTTTTTCGCGTTTTTGGCGCTATGTTACACTCGCGCCCGCGTCCCTCGAAACCCGCAAGGCGCAGCCAGGCTCGCGTCGCCTCCAGCTCGCCGTCGCTCGCCGGGCCGTAGAGGCCTATGCTATCGCGCAGCCCCGAGGCGACGACCTCCTCCGCCGTGACCGATCCGAGCCTGCGGTGCTCCAGGTGCAGGCGGTAGGACACGAGGCCGAGCCGGGCGCGCAGCTCCCAGACGCTCTGGCCCGCGCCTCGCCTACGGCCGAAGACGCGAACGTCCTCTCGGTAGGCCTGCGGATTGTCGCCCGAGATCAGCTCGAGCAGGGTCGTCTTGC
>CAZNNA010000409.1:0-2305 GCA_964573825.1 uncultured Treponemataceae bacterium | reverse complement strand
AATAGCTGGACGAAATAGACCACAACGACGCCCTGCCAGAGGGCCGCGCGCCCGGCGTCGGGCACAAGCTGAACAAGAAGACAGCGCAGCAGGGTCGTCTTGCCCGAGCCGTTGGGCCCCCGTACGAGCCAGTGCTCGCCCTGGTGGACGGTCCACGAAAGCCGGTCTAGGACGACGCGCCCCGACCAGGACACCGTCACGTCCCTGAGCTCGACGAGGGGCTCGGTCGCCGGGAAACGTAGAGCGGGTAGCGGCCCTAGGTCGCCGGCAGCGCCTGGCCCGCCCATAGTCGGCCGGATGGGCGCGTAGGCGGCCCGAGGCCCGGCGTAGCGGAGCGCGCCGCCGGAGACCTCCGCCAGCATGGCTACGGAGGCCGGCAGGGACTCGGCCTCGTCGACCAGGACGAGGGCGGTCTCTCCCGAGGCGGCCATGGCCTCGAGCCGGGCGGCCAGGGCGGCCCGCGAGGCGGCGTCGAGGCCCTGGTACGGCTCGACGGCCGCGAGCAGGGCCGGGCGGGACAGCAGGGCGCGGCAGAGCATGACCCGCCGGCACTCGCCGGTCGATAGCCGCCGGAGCCCGCGATCCATGAGCCGCTCGACCCCGCACTCGACCGCGAGCTCGTGCCCCTCGAGCCCCTCGCCGCCCGGGTAGCGCCTAGCCTCCTCCCCGGCCAGGGCCGCGGCTAGGTAGAGCCTGACGGGCGTCCCCTCGGATACGCCGCCCTCGACGTAGTCGGAGTCATCCGCCGCGAGCTCGGCGGCGACGAGGGCCGAGGCGGCCTCGAAGGACAGGAAGGCCGTACGCCCGGCGAGGTCGTTACGGTAGGAGCCGCCCTCGTTCGGCGCGACGCGCGCCATGCCGGCCAGGGCGGCGGCCAGGGCCTCCTTGCCGCCGCCGCTCGGGCCGACTACTCCCCAGGCCTCTCCCGCCCCGAGGTCGAAGGAGACCGAGGCCAGGGACGGGCGCAGGGCCTCGCCAACCCGGCAGTCCCGCAGGACGATGGAGCCCGCGGCCGTCACGACTGCCTCGAGCGCCAGGCGCCCTCGGGGTAGGCGGCCTCGAGCAGGGCGGCGACGGCGGCCCTGACCCTCCGGCTCGCCGGCGAGCCTGACCTCGCGGGCCGCATGACGAAGCCTATATCGTAGTCGCCGAAGGCCGGCCCGCCGTCGTAGATGGTCAGTCCCTCGGCGAAGGGCCCGGTCTCCACCACTATGCGCGGCACGAGGGCCAACCCCACGCCGAGCCGGGCGAAGGCCAGGAGCGGTTCGTTGCCCGCCGTCTCGGCGGCGACCCGCGGCCTGAGCCCGTGGGCCTTGGTCCAGCGGTCGAAGCGCTCGCGGGCCAGGCCCGCGCAAGGCAGGAGGAGGGGCGCCCTGGCCAAGGCCCGCGCCAGCCGTCGCTCCCTATCGGCGGCGGCCGCCGGATCGCTCGTCGCGGCGCCCGGCGCGCCTCGGGTCGAGCCCCCCGGCGACGCCGCCTCCGGGGGTGCCAGGTCCAGCCGGGACAGGGGCCCCTTGGCCGACGCGACGAGCACGAGGGGCGAGCGCCGTACGCTATAGGCGTCCAGGTCGGCGTAGCCCCCGTCCGGTATGGCCGCGACTGCCAGGTCCGCCCCGCCGGATCGAACAGCCTCGGCCGCCTCGGCCGGGTCTCCCGTGTCCACCGAGAGGCTCAGCTCCGGGTACTCGCGGGCGAGCGCCTCCGCGAAGGGAGGCAGGATGGCGTAGCAGGCGGTCACCGAGGCGTAGGCCCTGAGGAAGCCCCGTAGCGTACCGTCCCGGGAGCCGAGGCCCAGGCGCAGCTCGTCGCGGCGCCTGAGGCTATCGGTAGCGAAGTCGAGGAAGGCCCTGCCCTCCTCGGTCAGCTCGACGCGCCTCGTGTCGCGCTCGGCGAGCCGCACGCCCAGCTCTCCCTCAAGGCGCCCCAGGAGGCGGCTCAGGCCCGAGGGGCTGGTATGGACAGTCGCGGCGGCCCGGGCGAAGTGCAGCGTGTTGGCCAAGGCCACGAAGGCCTCGAGTTCGTAGAAATCCATGGGAAGACGGTATCACTAAAATTGTTTTCAAGTCAACAATGCAATGCTTTTATTTCACTTTACGCATTAGTAACATGAACGTTATAAACATCCCGATGCCAGGCGCATCGAGAGGAGACGCGATGAACTACTTTAACTCCCTATCGTTCAGGGAGGCCCTTACCCAGCTCGGAACCTGTAGGTTCGTGGAACGCTCGGAACTCAGGGACGGCGCGAGCGCGCTCGCCGGTAAGAAGATCGTCATCGTAGGCTGCGGCGCCCAGGGACTCAACC
>CAZNNA010000408.1:0-2653 GCA_964573825.1 uncultured Treponemataceae bacterium | reverse complement strand
CAAGGACCGCGCTTTCATTCACGTCTCTTGCCGGGCTTTCTGGTTCTCTTGGCCGTGATCGCCGGCCTGGGAGCCGGGGCCGCGGCCCTCGGCCCGTTCCGCCCGGCGGTGGTCCAATCCGTCCAAAACCCGCCGGCAGGTGACGACTTGAGCCGACGACGCCTCGACCAGCTGGTTGACGAACAGAAGTTCGAGGAAGCGGCCAAGGAGGCCGCCCGGATCCGCGAGGCGGCCAGGCGCGCGGGGCTCGAGGCCGCCCGCGTCATGAACGAGCCGAGCGCCGCGGCTCTCGCCCGGGCCTGGACGGCCGCCAAGGACGGCGACGAGCGGCTGGTCCTCGTATACGACTTCGGCGGCGGAACCTTCGACGCCACCGTGCTCAGGGCGAGGGGCGGGCGATGCACCGTGCTATCGAGCGAGGGCGACGACGCCCTCGGGGGCATGGACCTGGACGCGGCGCTCTACGGGGAGGTCGCCCTTCGCTTCCGCGAGGACTTCGGCATCGAGGCGAACGACGACCCGCTCCTGGCCCGCACCCTGATGGACCTCTGCGAGAAGGCCAAGATAGAGCTCTCGACCAGGGACGAGGCGATCGTCGCCGTACCCTTCCTTCGCGGCGCCGGGGGCATAGTCCACCCGAGCGTCCGGGTCCGGAGGGATCGCCTCGACGAGCTTATCGAACCGTACATAGGACGGAGCATGGCCCTCGTCGCCAGGGTGCTCGGCGCCGCCGGCGCCGCGCCCGGCGACGTCGACGCCCTCGTGCTATCGGGCGGATCGAGCCGCATACCCTTGGCTCGCTCCCGCCTCGCCGACTACCTCGGCCGCGAGGCGGACCCCAGGATCAACCCGGAGGAGATCGTGGCGCTCGGGGCCGCCGTCGAGGCCGCCAGGATAGAGGGCCGCCTGTCCGGCCTCGAGTTCACCGACGTCTGCTCGCGTACCTTCGGGCTCGAGCTCGACGACGGGCGCTTCGTGCCGCTCATCCGCAAGAACTCCCCGCTGCCCGCCGCAGGCCGCAGGCTCTTTACCACGGTCGAGGATTTCCAGCGATCGGTCGAGCTGCACGTCCTCCAGGGCGACGGGGCGGGCGGAGCCGATGGCGGCGCTTCGGCGAGCGGCCCGGCCGACGGCCCGGGGCCCGAGGGCGTCGAGTCATCCATATCGGTCGGCCGTTTCCTCCTGCCGGGCATCCGCCGGGCCAGGCGGGGCGAGCCGCGCATCGCCGTGGAATTCTCCATAGACGAGGGCGACATGCTCATCGTCAGGGCCAAGGACCTGGACACGGGAGCCGAGCAATCGGTCTGCGTCGTGGGAGGAGCGGATAGCGCGGACGGAGCGGACGGAGCGGCCGCGGGCCCCGCCGACGCGGTCGACGGAGGTCGCTCTCCGCGCGATAGGGCGCTCATACTGGCTCGGATAGTCCTGCGGGAGGCCGAGGGCCTGACAGTCGACGCGGCGCTCGGCGCCGAGATAGCCGAGCTCACGGGCAAGGCCCGGTCGCCCGATATCGGCGACGACGAGGCCTCGGCCGTGGCCCTCCTCCTCGAGGGCCTCGCTGCGGACCTGGCAGCCAGGCGTGGCGGTGAACCCGACGAGCCGTCGCTGCGGCGCTTCGACTCGACCGCGGCCCAGGGATCGGCCCAGGGAGCTGCCACGCGCGCCCTCGGGGGACGGCCATGAGCGCCCCGGAGCGGAGTCCCTATAGGACGCTCGGGCTCGAGCAGGGCGCGCCCTCGGCCGAGATCAAGCGGGCCTATCGCAACCTCAGCCTCCGCCTGCATCCCGACGCTTCCAGGGATCCGGGTACCGCCAGGCGCTTCGCCATGGTTTCCAAGGCATACGAGCGCCTGGTGGCGACCGAGCCCGGGGAACTCCGGCGCCGGGAGGCCCTGGCCCCTCCCGAGCCCGTAGACCTCTTCTCGCTCGGCGACACGCTGGCGCGAGATACCGACCCCGAGGAACGTAGGAGGGCCGCCTATCGCCTGGGGCTGTCGGGCACGCGGAGTGGCCGCGTGCGTCAGGGCGGCGGCGGTCCTGGGGCTGGCGCACGGCGGGGCCGAGCTGGCCGGCGCCTACGAGCGGGCGGGGCCTCGCCTGAGGGACGACATGCTGGAGACGGCGAGGGCGACGCGGGATGCCGTCTTCTACGTGACGCTGACGGCCGCGAGCGCGGACGACGATCCCGGGCGGCGCTCGCTGGCCTTCGAGCTCCTGCGAGACCTCCGGGCCTGCCGCGAGGCCGGGCGGGAGGACGATCGCGAGGGAGACAGCCCGATCGCCTACGCCTAGCGTCGCGAAGGCATACGGTGGCGCGGGGCCTAGCCCGCCGGCCTGTCCTCTTGCTTCCGCTCCTCGCCCTGGGGCTCGAGCCCGTACTCCTGTATCTTCTGGTAGAGCGTCTTGCGGCCTATGCCCAGGATCTCGGCGCTGCGGCTCTTGTTGCCGCCCTGGGCCGCGAGCGTCTCCCGGATGAGGATGCGCTCCGCGTCGGCCAGGCTCGAGCCCGTGGGTATGCGTATGGCGCTTTCCTCTCCCCCGACGCGGAGGCCGGGAGGCAGGTCGTCCAGGCCTATGAGGCTGCCCGAGGCCATGACCACGGCGCTCTCTATGCAGTTGCGCAGCTCGCGCACGTTGCCCGGCCAGGCGTGGG
>CAZNNA010000407.1:0-2664 GCA_964573825.1 uncultured Treponemataceae bacterium | reverse complement strand
GATCATCAAGGGTTCGGCCTTCAAGGCCATGTCCGAGCCGGACAACGCCGAGGCAACCAAGTGCCTCCAGGATCTCCTGGATGCCATGGACTCCTACTTCAAGGAGCCCGAACGCCTCACCGACAAGCCCTTCCTGATGCCGATCGAGGACGTTTTCTCCATCTCCGGACGCGGTACGGTCGTCACCGGCGCCATCAACCGCGGCGTGATCCATGTCAACGACGAGGTCGAGATCGTCGGTATCAAGGCGACCAAGAAGACCGTCTGCACCGGCGTCGAGATGTTCAACAAGCTCCTCGACGAGGGCCAGGCCGGCGATAACATCGGCGCCCTGCTCCGCGGCGTGGATAAGAAGGAAGTCGAGCGCGGCCAGGTCCTTGCCAAGCCGGGTACCATCACCCCGCACACCAAGTTCAAGGGCCAGATCTACTGCCTGTCCCAGTCCGAGGGCGGCCGCCACAGCCCCTTCTTCGCCGGCTACAGGCCCCAGTTCTACTTCCGCACCACCGATATCACCGGTACCGTTACCCTGCCCGAGGGCAAGGAGATGGTCATGCCCGGCGATAACACCGAGATCTTCGGCGAGCTGATCTACCCGATCGCCATGGAGAAGGGTCTCAAGTTCGCCATCCGCGAGGGCGGACGCACCGTGGCCTCCGGCCAGGTAACCGACATCCTCGCGTAAGGACTTCGCTTACTGCTACATTGGCCGCCCCCTTATGGGGGCGGCTTTTTGTTAGTGCGCCCTCGCGGACGCGTTCCTGACGCTCCTTTAACCAAAACCATTGCCCTATTCACATAACGGACGTACACTATGTTCCGGCTGATCGCATTCGACCTACCCACAAGGAGGAGCATTGTGAAGAAGTCCTTTATAGCGCTGGCGAGCTTGGCAGTCGCCCTGGCGCTGCTCGGATCCTGCCAGAAGAAAGAACCGGAGCCTACGGGGCCCGTGACTATCGAATTCTGGCATGCCATGACCGGCAAGAACGCCGATAACGTCAAGGCGCTGGCCGACAAGTTCAACGCGTCGCAGGCGAAGTACATCGTCAACCCCGTCTATAAGGGCTCGTACAGCGATACGATGAACGCCGGCATAGCGGCGTTCAGGGCCAACTCGGCGCCCGCCATCATCCAGGTCTACGAGGTCGGAACGGCCACCATGATGTCGGCCAAGGGCGCGGTCAAGCCGGTCTTCGAGCTGATGAAGGAAGCCGGCCAGAAGTTCGACCCGAAGATTTACATACCTACCATTACGAGCTATTACTCGACCTCCAAGGGCGAGATGCTCTCCCTGCCGTTCAACTCCTCCACGGCCGTCATGTACTACAACAAGGACGCCTTCCGCAAGGCGGGGCTCGATCCGGAGAAGCCGCCGGTCACCTGGCCGGAGTTCTTCGATGCCGCTAGGAAGCTCAAGGCCTCCGGCATGGAGGGCGGCTTCTCGACCAACTGGATATCCTGGATACAGCTCGAGAATTTCTCCGCCTGGCACGACCAGCCCTTCGGTACCCTGGCTAACGGCTTCGACGGCCTAGGCACCGAGCTCGTGTTCAATACCCCGTTGACGCTCAAGCATTTCGAGACCATCTATAAGCTCAGCAAGGAGAAGGTCTTCATCTACGGCGGTCGCGAGAACAAGGCCAACCCGCTCTTCTCTTCCGGCCAGGTGGGACTGCACTTCGAGTCGATCGGCGGCTACGCCAACTTCAAGAACACCTGTAAGTTCGAATTCGGCGTCGCTCGCCTACCGTACTATCCCGACGCGCCCGGCGCTCCCCAGAACTCTATAATCGGCGGCGCGAGCCTCTGGGTGTTCAACGGCAGGCCTAAGGCGGAGTACAAGGGCGTGGCCGAATTCTTCAGCTTCCTGTCGCTGCCCGAGACCCAGGCCTTCTGGCACCAGAATACCGGCTACCTGCCCATCACCACGGCCGCCTACGACCTGACCAAGTCGCAGGGATTCTACGAGAAGAACCCCGGCCCCGAGGTCGCCATCAAGCAGCTCCTCAACAAGGCGCCGACCAAGAACTCGATGGGTATACGCTTCGGTAACTTCAACATCATCCGCGAGATCGAGGACCAGACCTGGGAGGACATCCTCGCCGACAAGGTGTCCGTGAAGGACGGCCTGGAAACGATGGTTCGCGAGGGTAACGCCAAGCTCAGGGAATTCGAGAAGCTCAACAAGTAGGCTACGATAGACGCCGAGGGAAGGCGCGGCCCCGTGCCGCGCCCTCGCTTTGATTCCACCTCCCAGGATATCCCATGACGCAGCAATACGAATTCAGGTCAAGGCTACTGCCGTACGTCCTCGTCCTGCCCCAGATGGTCATCGTCGGACTGTTCTTCTTCTGGCCGTCGCTGCAGGGCCTCTGGCAGTCGTTCTTCCTACAGGATCCCTTCGGCGGCACCTATATCTTCGTCGGGCTGGAGAACTACACGAGGCTCTTCACCGACCCGTCGTACGCGTACGGCGAGTCGTTCGCCGTCTCGGTGGCCTTCGCCGCCGCCGTGACGGTCCTGGCCATGGCCACCGCCCTCTACCTGGCCACGCAGGCGAACAAGCGCATCCGGCTCGCGTCGTTCTACAAGACGATGATGATATGGCCTTACGCAGTAGCGACCATGGTCGCGGGGGTCCTCTGGCTCTTCATGTTCAAC
>CAZNNA010000406.1:0-2673 GCA_964573825.1 uncultured Treponemataceae bacterium | reverse complement strand
AGGCCATCGTTACGCGCGACCGTAAGATGACGGATATCTTCCGGTACCTGAGCGCCATAGCGGGCAGCGATAGGCCCATACTCATCACCGGCGAGTCCGGTACCGGCAAGGAGCTCTTCGCCGCGGCGGCTCACGCCGCCTCCGGGCGGAGCGGCGAGCTCGTCAGCGTCAACGTGGCGGGACTCGACGACGCCATGTTCAGCGACACCCTGTTCGGGCATAGGAAAGGAGCCTTCACCGGCGCCGACGCCGATAGGCCCGGGCTCATCGAACGGGCGAGCGGGGGTACGCTCTTCCTCGACGAGATAGGCGACCTGACGCTCCAGAGCCAGGTCAAGCTCCTAAGGCTCATAGAGCAGCGGCGCTACTACCCGCTCGGCGCCGATATGACGAGGAGCTCTGACGCCCTCATCATAGCCGCCACGAACAAGGACCTGGAAAAGGCGACCGCAGCGGGCTCCTTCCGCCAGGACCTCTACTACCGGCTCGAGACCCATAGGGTGCGCCTGCCTCCCCTGCGCGAGCGGCTCGGCGACCTGCCCCTCCTCGTCGAGCGCTTCGTCGAGAAGGCGGCTAGCGACTTCGGCAAGCCCGCGCCGGGGGTCCCCGCCGAGCTCTACGACCTGCTCGGCGCCTACGGCTTTCCCGGCAACGTCCGGGAACTGGAGTCGATGGTGCATGACGCCGTAGGGCGAGCGACGGGCCGCACCCTGTCGCTCGAGTCCTTCAAGGCCCGGGTCTTCAAGCCTGGCGCGCGCCTGCCCGTTCCAAGGTCCGTCGCCTCCGGGCTCTTCTCCTCCCTCCCGGCCCTGCCTACCCTCCGCGAGGCTTCCGACGCGCTCATCCGCGAGGCGCTGGAGCGCTCGGGCGGCAACCAGGGAGTGGCCGCGGGGTACCTCGGACTGTCCCGGACCGCCCTCAACAGGCGCCTCAAGCTACAGGATTCGGGCGAGCTAGAAGGGTAGTGCAAAACCTGACAGTCGCCTGAAATTGGTATCAATGCGATAAATGTAGTTCAGGCATATACATATCCAGGTCTTCCTCTACGCTTCCTTAGGGCCCCTGTTTGGTTCCTGTCACTCCGCCTTCTTATTATTCATAGGACGTCTATTGATAAGTATATGTATAGATAGGAATTAATTATTAACTGATATTCTATGTGCTTGGTATGATTCTTGCTTCTCTGTTAACGGCTGGTTTCGTCCCGGCAGTTCAAAAACGGGAAGATAGAAAAACGTTATAAGCGCATAGGTAAAAAACGGGACCGATGTAATAACTCGGCAAAGGTAAAACGAGACGCGGAGAGGCGGGGCGCCAGGGCCGGCGCCCCGCCTATTTTATAGGCTTCTGCAACCGACCTCTCGTGGACCTGTCCAACCTTGCGAGGGAGCGGCGCTCGCCGTTCCCTTAGGAAAGGTTGCCATGTCAGATGTCGCTTTAGATCACGTAACGCCCGCCGCCTCGCGCTACCCCCTGGGCCAGGAGATAGCCAATGCCATAACCCACGGCGTCTGGTCCCTGCTTTCCATCGCCGGCCTCGCGGTCCTCGTCGTCTCGGCCGCGTCTCGAGGCACGGCGTGGCACGTCGTCTCGTTCTCCGTCTTCGGGGCCAGCGCCATAATGCTCTTTACCATGTCAGCGCTCTACCATGCTATCAGCGCTCCCGGGGCCAAGCGCGTCCTCAAGGTCCTGGACCATTCGTCGATTTACGTGCTCATAGCCGGGACCTATACGCCCTTCGCCCTAACCGCGCTCAGGCCTACGGTAGGCTGGATCGTCTTCGGTATCGTGTGGGGCTTCGCCGCCATAGGCATATCGCTGAAGCCCTTCCTCGCCGGCAAGGCCAAGGCGCTATCGACGCTCGCCTACGTGGCCATGGGTTGGATCATAGTCTTCGCGTGGAAGCCCCTGGTCGCGGCGACCGGAGCCGAGGCCGTTCGCCTACTCGTGATGGGCGGCGTCGCCTATACCGTCGGGGCCGTCTTCTACATGCTCAAGGGGAGGCAATGGTCGCACCCCGTCTGGCACCTCTTCGTCGGGGCCGGGGCCACGTTTCACTTCTTCTCCGTCTTGGCTCTCTTGCCGTAGGCGCGGGGCTTCTTAAGGAGCAGGATGCGGGAGACGGCCGACGCCACGGCCAGCCCGCCGGCGATGGCGCCGGCTAGCGTAAGGGTCTGGAAGCCTATCTCCGCGGAGGCCTGGGCGTTGCCGGAGACCGCCTCGAACATGGTGCGGTACATGCCCGCTCCCGGTACCAGGGGTATGATGGCGGAGATGATGAAGACCGTGGCCGGCCGCCTGAGCAGCACCGACGCGGCCTCGGAGTAGAGGCCCACGATGATGCTCGCGGCGAAGAAGGCCAGGGTGTCAGATCCGGAGAGCGCCTCGAGCCCCAGGTAGGCGCCCCAGGATAGCGCGCCACCGAGCGCCGCGAAGGGTAGGTCGCGGAGCGGCGCCTTGAAGAGGAGGCCGAAGCCCAGGGTGGCGAGGAAGGCGTAGAGTAGCTGGAGGAGAGGGGTCGCGGTCACAGGCGGCCCTCCAGCAGTCGCGATAGCTGCAGCGCGAAGCCGACTCCGATGGATATGCCCGCCGCCGATATGAAGGCGTCGGCCGCCCTCGATATGCCTGCCACGAGGTCCCCGGCTATCATGTCGCGGATGGCGTTGACTATCA
>CAZNNA010000405.1:0-2674 GCA_964573825.1 uncultured Treponemataceae bacterium | reverse complement strand
GCCGCGGCATCGAACCCCGCGTCGGCCCGGATCCCGATAGGCACGAGGAATTGTCCGTCGAGCTCGCGCGGCCCTTCCTGGCGCGGCTCGAGCTGCCCGGGCGCCTGGCGGAGCGCGTGCTCGAGGCGGTACTGACCCATAGGCACAGGCGCGGCTGGGTACCCGTCAGCGTCGAGGCCCGCTGCCTCTACGACGCCGACAAGCTCGACTCGCTCGGCGCCGTCGGCGTGGCCAGGGCCTACCTCTGGCTCGGAGAGCACGGCCGCTCGGTGCACTACGAGCCGGAGAGCTGGGCGGGCGTCGATCCGTCTGATAACGCGACGGAGAACGACTCCCTGCAGCGGGAATGGGAGATTAAGCTATCGCGGCTCAAGGATAGGCTCTACACGGAAAGCGGCCGGGCGATCGCGGCGGCCCGCCACGAGCGCATGAGCCGCTTCCTAGAGGAGCTGGATCGCGAGGTGCGGGGCCGGGCCTGAGCGCGCGGTACCTACGAGCGCTAGTTCCTAATCCGGCACCAGACAGTATCGCTCGTCGCTGATAGCCCTTCCCCATCGATGGCGAATAACCTGAAGTAGGCCGAATTCTGTCCTGTGAAGGTCGTATCGATCGATAGCGTACCGCTCTGCGATGGATTATCGTATTCGGTGGACGGGAAGCTGCCAAAGACGTATGGATAGGCGTCAGGCCCGAACACGGATGCATCCAGGATCAGGCGAGCGATGGGCTTGGTGCTCGCGTATGATAGCTGGATCGTCCCGCTTACCTCGGAGCCGTTCCATCCCGGCGTCGCGATGGTAAGGCTCGGCGCCGTCGAGGCGGTGGCGAGCAGCGTAAAGGATGACGTGTGTTCGGTAGGGTTTCCGATGCCGTCGTAAGCGATCGCGCTGAGGACGTAGTCGCCTGGTGAAGGAGCTCTGACGAGCGACGCCGTATAGGTTCCCTTGCCGTCATGGCGTGGTGCGGCGAGAGCTACGAGGTTGCCATCTGGGGCTTTCAACGTGAACGAAGTCCGGTCATATGCCACCCCGGCGTCGGATCCACCGTCGGCGACGCGTACGGTTATGGCATGTAAATCCTTAACCCGGGCTTCGTTCCTTGGATCCGCGTCTATGCTTGGTCCTACATTGTCTATGTTGAACCAGACCTTATCTACTATAATCTCACCGTCTTGCCTGAAGGCTACGCCCTTGATCGTTACCCAGTTCACCCCAGTGAACCCGGTATTGAAAGTATAAGTTCCGTTAATTTCTCGGTCCGTGCCTGATTTTATGTAGCTTGGTCCCTGGCCCTCTGAGTAGTTAGAGTCGTTCCCATCATCGATTCCATAGGTCCAGTAGAAGTCTATCTGTATGATGCCAGCGGCCTCGTACTCCAGTACAACGTCGAAATTGACTGTATCGCCCGAGGTTATATCACGGCTACCTTGATCTGCTCGAGAGTATGAGTACTTCAATAGCGAGAAGCTTGAACCCGATATCGGGCATGCCGCTAATAGTAGGCAAACGATGAGCATGAGGGCCGGGATATAAACCTTAGCCATATCTATCCTCCTTCATTACATCCTATACACTAACGAATCGAGCTAAATTCCGAAAAATACAGCTCCTCTATCGCCCCCAGGGACAGCCGCGCATTGAGCGCGTCGCGCAGGGCCGCCTTGACGGCGCCTTCCGCCGAGGGGTGTAGCTCCTCGGCGCTCTTGCCGGCGAAGAAGCCCGTAGCCGCGTCGCGTAGCTCGGCGCGCCGCCTGTCCAGTTCCTCGCGGAACTGTCGGTCGGACGCGTCGTACGGAAAGGCTATGTCGACGACAACGACGGCGCCGTCGCTCGTCGCGGCGCGGACGCGGCCTATGCCGTCGTAGACGCCTGCTGCGGCCAGCGACTCCGGTACGGCCTCCCTCGCGAGCTTCCTGGCTCGCGTGCCCGTGATCGCGCCGTAGGCGGTGCCCGCGATGATGACGACGAGGAGCGCGGCCAGCGCCACCGCCAGCGCCCGTTCCCATCGGCTTACGGGTATCGTCATGAGGACCCTCCGATAGGCCCGGCCGCGGACCCCGCCGTCGATCCAGTCGACTGGGCCGCGCCCGCCCGGTCGCGGCGCCTGAGGGCCGCGGTCACGGTTATGCCCACGGCGCCTAGTATGCCGCCGGTGGCGAAGAATACCGACGGGTAGCCTGCCGCCGTCGCTAGCGTGGCGCCGAAGGCCGGCCCCAGGGCCGCCCCCGCGTTGGATATTGAAGAGGATAGCCCGTAGGTGGCGCCCTGCTTGTCGCGGTCGCAGTACGAGGCGATGAGGGCGTTGACGCTCGGCATCGTCCCGCCCAGGAAGACGCCCGAGCCCAGCCGCAGGAAGAAGAGCTGCCAGGGCGTCGTCGCCAGGCCCTGCGGCAGGTAGAAGGCCGTGGCGCCGAGCATGCAGAGGGCCAGGGCCCGGCCGTAGCCCAGGCGCCCGGAGACCCGGCCTATGGCCGCCGCGGCTACGGCCGCCGATATCGAGCCGGCCGCTATGATGAGGCCCGACATCGAGCCGACGCCGACGTCGCTGCCCGTCATGTCCATGACCACGAGGGGCAGCATGGGCGCGACAACGGCGGAGGCGAACTGCACGGCGAAGACTACGGCCAGGAGGGAGCCGAGGGCCCGGGAGCGCGCCAGGGGGCTGAAGTCCGGCA
>CAZNNA010000404.1:0-2677 GCA_964573825.1 uncultured Treponemataceae bacterium | reverse complement strand
AGCCCGAGGAGGTCGTCGCGGTTGAACGCCGTCAGCGTCGAGTTGGTCTGCACGGATATGCCGGCGGCCAGCATGGCCCGTATGCCCGCGACGGACTCGTCGAAGGCGCCGTCGGCCCCGCAGAGCTCGTCGTGGACGCCGGCGTTCATGCCCTCGAGGCTCACCTGGGCCGTGCGCAGGCCCGCGGCGTAGAGGGCGGCCGCGCGCTCCGGCGTGGCCAGGCGCCCGTTGGTGACCAGGTTGATGCGTAACCCGCGGGAGACGGCGTAGGCGGCCAGCTCCTCCACGTCGGGCCGCATGAGCGGCTCGCCCCCGGTGAACGAGAAGAAGGGAATCCTGGCCTCGTCCCTGAAGGCGTCTATGACGCGCTTAAAGCCCTCGATATCTAGCTCCCGGCCGTGCGAGTCGCGCAGCAGGGCCACGGCGTCGTCGCCATTATCGCCATCGCCTCCGCAGCCCGCGTAGCAGAAGCGGCAGCGGTTGTTGCAGCGGTAGGTCAGGGCTATCTCGCCGAGCACGGGCAGGCGGGTAAAGTTGAAATCGTAGGCGACGCCCTCGAGGCCGTCGGGCTTCCCCTCGTAGGCCGCCTTGAGGGACAGGAAGAAGGCCTCGACGTCCCGGGCCTTGGCCTCGTCGAAGCCGGGTATGTCCTCGAGGAGGCCTCCCTGGGACAGGAAGTCGAGGAGCCGGGCGCCCGTGGCGTTGGTCTTGTAGACCAGGTTGGGCGGCAGGATGACGACCTCGTCCTCGATCCGCGCGTAGGCGTAGGGCGCGAGGCCCTTCCAGAAGCCGTAGATCCAGGAGAGGCGCCGCGCGGCCGCGTCCCGGTCGACCGAGCCTGCGGCGACGCTCAATGCGAGCTCCCGGAGACGCAGGCGGAATGGCAGGCCGAGTGGCACGCCGAATGGCAGGCGGAGTGGCAGGCCGAATGGCAGGCGTCGTGGCACGCGTTATGGCAGGCCGAGTGGCAGGCGTCCACGGTGCCGACGTCAGCGGGGGCGTAGCAACCGGAGTAGCAGGCCGCCGAGCGCATGAAGTCGGCGTAGCCGGCGGACATGCCCTCGGGTAGGCGCAGGGACGCCAGGTGGGCCGGCCGGGAATAGACCACGGCGTAGCTCCGCCAGTAGAGCCAAGCGCGGTGCTCGCGGTAGTAGGCCCGCCTGCGCGGCTCGTCCCAGGCGTCGACCTCCTCGGCCTCGGACTGCGACTTGAGTATGAGCGCACGGTAGTGGGCCTTGGTCGCCTCTATGTCGCAGTCCCAGATACGCTCCTGGAGCTCCTTTATCGCCTCCTCGAAGAAGTCGGCGAGGAGCCCGGGAAGGACCTCGCCCCGGGCGTCGAAGGCCGCCAGGAAGCGCTCCTCCATAGGGTCGGCCGCGCGCCTCTCCGACAGGAAGCGTAGCTTGAGGGGATCCTCGCGCTCCACCTCCACGATGCCCTGGGACGCCAGGCCCTCGACCATGATGGCCGCCACGCGCGGCAGGGACAGCTCGAGGAGCAGGGCGACCTCGACCGGGTGCAGGTCCTCGGGAACCTTGCCGGGCACCTGGTAGGTGCCGGCGAAGAGCTTGGGGGGCGTCCAGGCGTCGCCCGCCCAGGCTATGGACTCGACGAGCTCGGCCTTCTTCTCGTGCGCCTTGGCGCGCCTGCGGTACAGGGCCAGGGCGGCGGCTATGACGGCGCCGAAGACGGGGATGGCGAGGAGGGGCGCGTCGCGCCAGGTCGCCCGGGGCCGTTCCTGGAAGGAGCCGCCGTCGGAGGGGCCGCCCGGCGCGCCGGACGCGGGGTCGTCGCGCGAGGCCAGGCCGGCCCGCAGGCCCAGGTAGCCCGCGGGGAAGTACAGCGCCAGGCGCTGGGCTTGGCGCGCGGCGGGCCGCTCCTGGAAGAAGCGAATCGTCAGGTAGTAACCGTCATCGCCCTTGGAGCCGTAGTAGTCTATGCGATTCTCGGCGTTGACCCATTCCTCGGTCAGGAGGGGCACGGCGGCCTTCTCTTCGTCGCTCAGGCTCTCGCCGGAGACCCTGACGGGCAGGACGAGCCTCACGGTCCTATGCTCCAGGGGCTCGTCCCACTCCACCGGGGCCCAATCGAAGTAGGTCAGCTCGCCGCGCTCGGGGCTGGTCGTGGAGCCGACGAGGCCGGCGGCGCCGAAGTCCCCGGCGTAGTTGAGCCTGTAGTAGGCCGTGCCCGAGAAGCGCCGCCCCTGGGCCAGGATGACGTCGTAGCGATTGCCGCCCATGGGCTTTATCTCGAGCGGCGAGCGGACGCCGCCCTCGAGGTCGGCGTAGCAGCGCTGGCCGTTCCAGGCGGGCTCGAAGGCCTCGCCCTCGAAGTAGAAACCGCTCATGGTGCCCGACAGGACGCGCCACTCGAGGCTGTAGAAGATCTCCGCCTTGGCGTCGGGCCTGAGGCTCACGGTGATGTCAACCGTAGCCAGGTCGGTCGACAGGGCGCTCGCGGTGCCGACGGCCAGGGCCGCGAGGACGAGCATGAGGACGGCTAGGCTGGGCTTCCACCTGAGGCGCCCGAGGGCGCGGCGACGCGTCTTCATAGTATCTCCTTGGTTTCCATGAGCTGGGAGGGGGCGGGCCCGCGCAGGCCCGCCACGGCTGACTCGACGACGGCTATGCGGTCGCGCAGGGCCGCCAGGGTCCGGGCCTTGGCATCGGCGAAGGGA
>CAZNNA010000403.1:0-2684 GCA_964573825.1 uncultured Treponemataceae bacterium | reverse complement strand
GATCGCTCCGGAACCTTGGTTGGCGCGCGGGAAGGAGCGCGCAGAATAGAGGCTGGATTCTGCGCGCTCCGGGGCCCTTAGCGCAAGTAGCCGAGCCAGCGCGACTGCTGGTCTATCATGCGGTCCACGAGTTCCTCCACCCTCGCGGCCTTGTGCGCGACGGGATTGGCGAGGATGGCCTGTATGGCGTAGTCCTTGCGCCTGTGTATCGCGGCCTCGGCCGTGAGGTCGTAGACGCCGCAGTAGGAGCGCAGGAGCGCGGCGTAGCCCTTGGGCAGCTCGCCTATCCTGATGCCGTTCACGCCCTTGGCGCTCACGATCGCCGGCACCTCTACGGCTATCCAGTCGGGCAGGTCCGGGAGGAGCCCGTCGTTACGCACGTTGACCGCCGCCTCCTCGAAGCCCTCGTCGCCCAGGATGCCGTCGATGATGGGCACCACGCGCTCGGTCGTCTGGAGCTTGACCTTGCGCTCCACCGCCGCGGAGAGCATGACCTTGTACACGTCGTAGAAGTCGAGGATGCCGCGGTGGTCGACCACGTCGGCGGCCCAGCCCAGGTACTCGCCGAAATGGCTATCCGTGGTGATGGGCAGGAGGCCGTAGCGCTCCAGCATGAATTTGACGAGGCGGCGGTCCGCCCACTCGTAGGCGCTCGGCTTGGTGGGACCGGACTTGTCGTACTTCTCGGCCTCGTCCAGGGTTCCCGTGGCGCGATAGGAGTCCAGGAGGTCGCTGTAGCCCGGCTCGCGGAGGAAGAAGGCCGGGGCCTTGGCCCTGACCTCGGGGTAGAGGTCTCGCCCGCTCTTCCTATCCCTGGCCTCGAGCATGCAGCTGAAGTGGTTGAGGCCGGCGGCCTTGAAGTAGATATCCTCGGCCTTCATGGACAGCATGCGGGGGAGCCAGCGCGTCAGCCAGCCTATCTCGTGGCACATGCCTATGAAGCGCGCCTCGGGGAAGGCTCGCTTGACCGCGGTGCATATGGCCGTCATGGGATTGGAGTAGTTGAAGATATAGGCCTCGGGGCATATCTCCATGGCGTCGCGCACTATGTCCAGGATGGGCGGTATGATGCGCAGCGAGTGGAAGACGCCGCCGGGGCCGCCGTTCTCGCCGTAGACCTGGTCTATGCCGTACTGCAGCGGCACCTTCCAGTCCTCGTCCCAGAGCTGGAATCGGTTGCCCACCTCTATGGACGATATGATGAAGTCGGCGCCCTTGAAGGCGGCCCTCCTGTCGGTGGTGGCGTCGAGCCTATGGCTGAGGCCGTGACGCTTGACCGCCGCCCGGGCGGCCTCGAGCGTGGCGGCCAGGGACTCCGCGTTGATATCGTGGAGCGTGACCTGGGCGCCCTTGAGCCGCTTGCTCGAGAAAATATCGCCGAGCGTCCCGCATCCGAACTGGGCGCTCCCCGCGCCGACGAGTACGATCTTCATTGGTTCCTCCGTCTACTTGATAGCGCCCTCGACCATACCCTTGATGATATAGCGCTGGGCGAATAGGTACAGGATGATGACAGGTAGCATGGCTATGAGCGTCGACGTCAGGATGAGGTCCCACTGCTTGAGGTAGGCCCCGGCGAAGGCGGTCACCGCTATCGGTATGGTCTGCACGGGACCGCTCGAGCCTAGGACGAGGAGCGGCAGGAGGTAATCGTTCCATATCCATATGCCGTTAAGGATGAGCACGGTGACTATGATGGGCTTGAGGAGCGGGAAGACTATCATGAAGAAGGTCCTGGCCTTGGAGCAGCCGTCTATGGTCGCGGACTCCTCGAGCTCGTAGGGAATGTTCTTGATGAAGCCGTGGAAGATGAAGATGGACAGCGGGCAGCCGAAGCCGAGGTAGGCGAAGACTATGCCCGGTACCGTACCGAGGAGCCTGAAGCCCACGGCGTCGCCTATGAGGCGCATCCAGCGGACGAGCGGGTACATGAGGACCTGGAAGGGTATGACCATGGCAGCGACGAAGGCCATGAAGATCACCGCCGACCAGGCCGCCTTGTTGCGCACGAGTACCCAGGCGCACATCGACGAGAAGAGCACGATCACCGCGAGCGACAGGGCGGTGATGACGGTACTGTCCCAGAAGGCGCCGAGGTAGTCCACCGTGGGGTTCGTGAAGATGAGCCTGACGTTGGTAAGGAGCTGCCCCCAGCTCTCCGGCAGCGCTATGGCGTTGAAGATGATCTCTCTCGACGTCTTGGCCGAGTTGATCACGACCATGGCGAAGGGCACCATGAAGAGGACGAAGACGACGAGGACCGCGGCCCCCAGCGCCGCCTTGGCGGGCGAGACGCGGGGCGCGGGGCGAGGCGAGGAGCCTCCTGGCCGGAAGGCTCGGGCGTCGGCGCTCACAGCTCCACCTCCTTCTTCTTGTTGGAGGCGACCTGCAGCAGGGCCACCACGACCAGGGCCACGAAGAGCACCACGGCCTTGGCCTGGGCCTCGGCCATGCGATTGGCCGTGGCCGTGCTGAAGATGTTCATGGCCAGTAGCTGGCTCGCCTTGACCGGCGTATCCATGAAGCGCGTCGCCGGCCCGCCGTTGGTCAGCGTCAGGTTCATGTCGAACTGCTTGAACGAGGTCGTCAAGGTGAGGAAGAGCGATATGGTAAAGGCGTTGGCCATCATGGGTATGAGTATCCTGAAGACGCGCGTCGGGTAGCTGGCGCCGTCGACCTCGGCG
>CAZNNA010000402.1:0-2724 GCA_964573825.1 uncultured Treponemataceae bacterium | reverse complement strand
CGCTCGCGGTGGGCCAGCTCGGAGGAACGGCGGGACGATACGTACAGCATGACGATGCTGCCGTACAGCACCGCCAGGAAGCCGGCGGAGGCCATCCACCACAGCAGGGTCTGCCTGGCGGCAACGGCCTCTATGGAGGCGGACTTGCCGTAGACGCTGACGCTCCAGACGCCTCCGGGCTCGGAACCTTGGAACCGGTACTGGTCGATGGTATAGGGAATGTCGCTAGGCGCCGGTGGCGGTAGTCCCGGCCTCGGGAGAGGGGGCATGGCGAGGCGTTTATCGTCCTTCGGCGGCGGCGCGACCCTTCCGCTTTCCTCGTACCTAGGCATGAAGTCGGCGTAGAAGCGCGCGATATCGAAGCGGGAGTTGTCGCGAACGAGGGGGCGCGAGAAATCCGGGCGCCTGCCGTCCTCCTTGCCGCTCGAATAGCGGATACGACCGGTCGGGTCGGTTACGGTGATGATGTAATCGCTGAAGCCTGAGCCAGGGCCGAAGTAGCGCCCGGCGAGCGCCGGTACTATCTTCCCTATCATCAGGGCCTCGTCGAGGACGGCTACGAGCAGCCGGGTCTTCTCCGAGCCCGACCGGCGACCGCGTAGCCAGACGGCCCTGGTCATGAGCCCGGCGGAACCGGCCGGGGCTCGGTAGTCCTCCGATAGGATGTCGGCGTAACTCGTCTCGACCGCTACGGCGAAGGCGTCGGGGCTG
Source organism: uncultured Treponemataceae bacterium (assembly GCA_964573825.1). Lineage (GTDB taxonomy): Bacteria > Spirochaetota > Spirochaetia > Treponematales > UBA12059 > SZUA-370. Next base: position 2,013 of record CAZNNA010000402.1, on the reverse strand, counting down.
TCGTCGTCGGGTAGGAGCCTCGTGGCCGTTAGGGAGCCGTCGGCCTTTTCCACGAGGTAGATCGCCTTGACGAGTCCCGGCCAACGCGTGCTCTCGGCGTAGGAGAGGATGGCCTTCATGAAGGGTCCCTTGTTTATGCCTCTCCCCGCGTCTCCGGGGCGGATGTCCCCGTCAGCCCGCAGAGCGTTGCCGGCTAGGAGATAGGAGTCGAGGAGGGAGAGTTCCAGGTCGATGTCGAAGGCTAGGCGGTCGACCTGGTTCATGAGGGCGGCTCGCGCCTTGGAGGCGTCCGAGGCCGCCGTCTTGGCGAAGAAATTCCCGAGGAGGTACCAGAAGGACACGACCGCCGGAAGGAGTAGGAGTATGAAGCCGGCTATGTACCGGGAGCCTCGCGCGCCTGAGCGACCCATGGCGGCTACTATAGCACGAGCCGGGTCGCCCCTCTGATACCCCCCGTAGCCGCGGGCGCCTCCGCGGGCCGGCCGAGCCCCTGGCCGACGCGAGATTTTACCGCGATTTTACGGCCTGTCGCCCCGCGGGCCGAGGGCCGCGGCGGCTTCCGCCAGGCGGCCCGGGATGTCTATGCCCTGGGGACAGCGCGGCGCGCAGGCCCCGCAGGCGACGCAGGAGCCGGCGCCTCCGCTCGAGCCGAGCTCGGCTCCGTAGGCGCGCCGCGTGGCCTCGGGATCGCCGAACATGGCCAGCTCGTTCCACAGCGAGAATACCCTCGGTATGCTTACGCCCGAGGGACAGGGCTTGCAGTAGCCGCACTCGGTACAGGGTACGGCCATGCGCGCCAGGAACCAGGCCCTGACGTCCCGTATGACCGAGCGCTCCGCCTCGGTCATCGCGTTGGGCCGGGCGCCCGAGGCCGTGGCGACGTTCTCCCATAGCTCGCGGGCGCTACCCATCCCCGATAGCGCCGTCACTACCTCCTGGCGATCCAGGACGTGGCGCAGGGCCCACTCGACGGGCATGCGGGGCTTCCCGTAAGCGGCGAGCATGCCGAGCGCCCCCTCTGGTACGCGCGCGAGCGAGCCGCCCCGGAGCGGTTCCATGACGATGACCCCGAGTCCCTTGTCCTCGGCGTAGCGAAGCCCCGCGGAACCGGCCTGGTACTCCTCGTCGAGGTAGTTGTACTGGACCTGGCAGAACTCCCAGCCGTCCCAGCCGTCGACTATATCCCGGAAGGCATCGAGCGAGTCGTGGAAGGAGAAGCCGACGTGGCCGATCCTGCCGTCGGCCTTGGCCTTGGCGAGGAAATCGAGCCCGCCCTTCTCGACGACGGTCGCCCAGCGCTCCCGGTTGAGGGCGTGCATGAGGTAGAAGTCGATGCGTTCCGTTCGGAGCCGCTCGAGCTGCGCGGAGAGGAAGCGTTCCCAGTCGGCCTCTTCCTTGACCAGCCAGGTCGGCGACTTGGTCGCCACGTAGACGCGCCCTCGGGCGCCCAGGCGCTCGAGGGCCGCGCCGAGCCAGGGCTCGCTCATGCCCCTATGGTAGGGCCAGGCCGTGTCGACGTAGTTGACGCCGGCCTCGAGCGCGGCCGATAGCAGGTCGTCTGCCGCTGCCTCGTCGATGCGGGCCGGGTCTCCATCCATCGTGGGAAGGCGCATGCAGCCGAGCCCGAGGGCGGAGACCTCGATATCGTCAATCCGGGGGAATCGTCGGTAGTGCATGAGGCCAGTATAGCATGGACTCCGCGGCCCGCGCTCGGTACAATCGCCGGGCTAACGAAGCGAGAGGTACCATGAGACGAATCATTACGCCGGCCGCGCTCGTCGCGTCCTTCGCCCTGGCCGCGTCCCTGTCGTGTTCCGCCCCGGGGCGCGCCGAGCCTCCGGGGCAGCCGGCCGTCGAGGCCGTCCCCGAGCCCGCCGCCTACCGCGTCGCCCTCGTCACCTGGGCCGGCGGCGAAGGCCAGGCCCGGGCCGTCGAGCGGCTCGCCAAGCGCTATCGGCTCTCCGCCGACGGCGGCTTGCTCCTTCATTCGCCCGGCCCCGGCTTGCCGGCTCC
>CAZNNA010000401.1:0-2741 GCA_964573825.1 uncultured Treponemataceae bacterium | reverse complement strand
AGCCGCGCTTCCATGCCTATTCGCCTCCTATCGCTTCCCTCCGCTCGCGGCTCAGGAAGAAGATCGCGAAGGCTAGCGAGAGCACGAGGCCCTGCGCGGCGCTGATCCAGACCCAGGCTGGCAGGCCGAACGCCATCAGCGGTTCCTCGCCCCAGTTGAAGAAGTCGAAGGCCGGCAGGATCGCCGCCAGGAAGAGCAAGGCCCAGCGTAGCGGAAGCACCGCTCCCAGGCGCGGTAGCCGCAACGCCTCGTAGGCCGCCGCAGCCGCTTCCACGGAGGCGGGGCGGCAGCGGCGTTCCAGGGCGGAGGCGGCGAAGAAGGCTCCCCAGGAGACGATGGCGACGATGACGACATCCGGCACGCCGGGAACGCGGACGAGCCCGAGGCCGAAGGCGATGGTTACCGCTTCGCCCAGCGCGACCGACGCCAGGCCGCCCCACGCGGAGGCTCGCTTACGGTACAGTCCGCCGAAGACCAGCGGCGCAAGCGCAGCGTAGCCGTTAAAGCTCGCCCGGTTAAGGAAGTCCAGGATATCCGACGGCGGGAAGAGGGCGATGACGATGCCGACCGCCGCGATGGCGCCTACCGCGGCGCGCGCGCGGGCCTGACTATCGCGCCTGTCGCCGGCCATATCGCGTACGATTATGGACGAGAGCGTCAGGAGCTGGCTATCCATGGTGGTCAGGATGGCCGCGAGCGGGGCTAGTACGAGAAGGGCCACGAGGAGCGGTCCGCCTGCTTCCCCGCCGAGCTTCGCGGCTAGCAGCGGCCACAGCTTGTCGCTGCTAGCTTGCGCCAGGTCCGGGAAGACGGCCTTGCCAAGCACGCCGGTGGAGATAGTCAGGAAGAACAGCGCGGTCGTCACCAAGGGATAGGCGACCACCGTCCGCCGTAGGGCGGATGGCCCTCTGGCGGCAAGGCAGCGCTGGCCGAGCTGGGGAAAGAGCGGGTCGGCCAGGAACCACAGGAGGAAATAGCCGGCGAGCGCCAAGGGAGAAATGCCCGCGGCGCCGCCGGGGCGGCGGAACAGGGCTGGCGCGAGCTCCCGGGCGGCGCCGTGCGCCTGGATGAAGCCGCCCAAGGCGCGGACGGCCAAGAGCCAGGCGACGGCGGCCAGGCCGAACAAGAGGAACCCGTGCAGCGAGTCGGTTCGCACGACGGCGCGCAGGCCCCCCGCCATGGTATAGGCGCCCACCAGGACGGCGACGGCTATGACGCCCGCGCGGTAGGGGATGCCGAGCGCCGACTCGAGCAGCATCCCCGCCGCCATCGGTTGGAGGGCCAGGTACGGCAGGGTAAAAGCCACGAGGCAAACGGCGTAGGCCTTTGCCAGGAAGGGGCTGCGGTAACGGTCGGACACGAAGTCGACGGGGGTGATCCATCCTCGCGCTCGCCCGGCTACGGAAAGCGGCGCTCCCATCAGGTAGAGCCCCAGGGCCATGAAACCCGTTCCCAATCCCATGGCGGGGTAGAACGCATAGCCGATTCGCGCGCCGGCGCCGGCGAGCCCGAGCACGGTAAACGCCGAGAAGTTGGTGGCCGCGGTGGTCAGGAAGAGGGCGACCGCGCCGAGCCTACGGTCGGCAAGGTAGAAGCCGGAGTCGCTGCGGCCGGGTCGCTCCGCGCCTTCGCCTATGACCGCGGCCAGGAAGGTGATAACGAAGAACCCGGTAAGTACGAGCATGCCTATGGTCATGAGCGCTCCTCACGGAGCCGGGATGGTCCCGCGTGGACCTGGCATAGCCCGCGTATAACGAAAGATGGGGGAACCCTACTTGAACCTCGGCCGGCAGGTCAAGGTCCCGCCAGCAGGCCAGGTCAACGCATCGCTTCCGATGCGTTGACCTGGCTTAAGCGTCCTCGTTCACTCGGTACCCCTCACGAGGCGAGCCATCGCCCATAGCATTAGCGGGAGGCCCCTCTTCAGCTAACGAGCCGCCTTATCTATACTGCGTAGCCATGTCATCGACGAGTATCGCCTTCGACAGCGCCATAGGCACGCTCCTCTCCGCCTACGGGCCGCTGGGCTGGTGGCCCCTACCCTCCCTCGCAGGCGCGGGCGGCAGGGACGGCTCGGGCTACGCCATAGGTCCCTCCCTGCCCGTCGGCCCCGGCCCGCGAGGCGCCGAGCTACGCTTCGAGATAGCGGCGGGCGCTGTCCTAGCGCAGAATACCTCCTGGACGGGCGCTGAGCGCGCGGTTGCCGCCTTGGCTGCCCGAGCGTCTACCGGAAGGGTCTCACTCTCGCCCGAGCTAATCCTCTCTCTACCCGGCGGCATGCTCGAGGAACTCCTTAGGCCGGCCGGTACCTTCAGGATAAAGGCGCGCTACCTCCGTAACCTCTCGGAAGCCTGGCCGGCCCTGGACTCGCGCACGCCCTCGCGCGAGGCGCTCCTGGCCGTACCGGGCGTCGGTCGCGAGACGGCGGATTGCATACTCCTCTACGCCTACGGCGTCCCTGTCTTCGTCGCGGACGCCTACGCCCGTCGCGTCATGGCCAGGCTGGGCATCATCGAGCCGGGCCAGGGCTACGAGGCGACGAGGTCGGCGGCCGAGGCGGCCTTGCCGAGCGACGCGCCTTACCTGGCAGAGGCCCACGCCCTGATAGTCGAGCACGCCAAGCGTTCCTGCCGCTCCAAGCCCCGCTGCGACGATTGCCCTCTTACGAGTCGATGCTTGAGTAGTTTATAGTTCCCCGAAGGTTGTTGCGCCAGAGACGCAAGCGCCGGTGCTCCGCGGCG
>CAZNNA010000400.1:0-2759 GCA_964573825.1 uncultured Treponemataceae bacterium | reverse complement strand
GCCTGGATATCGCCGCGCTCAAACGGGTAGCCGGCCGCGTCCCGCGCCAGGACGACGGGGCCCCAGAGCTCGACGAGCTCGCCCGCCACGAGGCCCTCGGCCGTGGCGCGGAGGTCGACCGTACCCGGCTCTCCGAGGTCGACCCGCCGCGCGGCCTGGGACGCGGCCTCCACTGCCGCCCCGGTTCTCGCCTCCGCGCCCGCTTCCTCGAGCAAGCGCCCGAGGTCGTCGGCCGAGGCCAGGCGCTCCACGAAGTAGCCGTCCCGGGAGACGTAGGCGTAGGCCTGGCGATGGGCTATGCAGGAGACGGCCACCGAGACCGGTAGGCTCGCCGCGTGCCTCGGAAGCCGTATGACGCGGGCGTCCCGGGCCATCATGACGCCGCCGAACTGGGCGCCCCAGCCGGAGCGCCTCGCCGTCGCCTCGACGACGGCCTCGAGTTCCCTGTCTCGGTAGGGCCCCCCGTCAGGACCGGGCTCGACGGGGAGCGCGTCCAGGGCCCCCGTGGAGGCGAGCCTGCCGGCCAGGGCGGATTCCTCGGCGCTCTGGCCCCCGAGTACCACGACTATCCTGTAGGGAGGGCAGGCCGAGACCCCGAGCCCGGCCACCGCCCGCTCGACGAAGGCCTCGAAGGCCTTAGGCTCGAGGACGCGCTTGGTCTCCTGGTACAGGGCCGCCTTGTTGGACGAGCCTCCGCCCTTGGCCGTGAAGAGCAATCGGTACGCTTCGCCTCCCGCGGCGAACAGGTGACAGGCGACCGGGGCGTTGGTGCCCGTGTTTCGTTCCCCGAGGCCGGCCAGGGGGACGACCTGGCTATTGCGGAGCCTGGCCGTTCGCCACGCCTCGAGCGCGCCGCGCTCGAAGGCCGCCTCGTCGCGGCCCGGGCCGTCGCCGGCCTTACCCTCCTCGACGAGGAGCCGGTCCCCTCGCCAACCGAAGACGGTCGCGGTGCCCGTGTCCTGGCAGAGCGGGAAGCGGCCTTCCGCGGCGACGAGGGCGTTGTCCATGAGGGCTCGCAGGGCGAAGCGCTCCCCGTCGCTAGCCCCGGGCGAGGCCGCGGCGCGGGCGAGCCACGAGGCCAGGGTAGGCCGTAGCCTGAACTGCATGTCCGTGAAGGCCCTGGACGCGAGGGCGGCGAGCGCGCCGGCGCTCGCGACGACGAAGTCCCGGCCCAGGGCGCGCTCGACGCGGGGCGGCTCGAGCGCCAGGCGCTGGAAGGCGACGGGCTCGTCGCCGTCGTACGCGAGGGAGACGGACTCCCTGGCGGCATGGTCGAAGGATGTCATGGGGGCATAGTAGCGCGGATCGATGCGCGTTTGCCAGCAGCGGATCTATCCCGTATACTAGGAAGCCGGGACGCGGCGCCGGGACGGCGATGGCGTTCCCGAATCGGCCCGCCGTAGGCGGACTAGGAACCCTAAGGAGGACAAGACTGGAACAGTCAGCGATGCAGAAGGTCTTGGAAAGGACGAGGGGCCTCGAGCCATCGATCGCGGCCATGAAGGAGCTACTGATAGGCAACGCCGTATTGCTCGGCGAGGTGCCCTCTAGCGCCGGAACCTGGCAGAGCGACGACGAGATGTCCAGCGTCGACTACAGCGTCCGAGCGCGTTTCTTCGCCGACAGGCTCAACGACCTGGGCGTGGACGAGTGCTCCACCGACCCCTTCGGTAATCCCATAGGCATCATCAAGGGCTCGGATCCGGCCAGGCCGCCCCTGCTCGTCTGCGCCGAACTCGATTCCCTGTATACGCCGCAGGGCGATATCCACTACGCCATATCCGGCGATTCCATCGTAGGTCCCGGCCTCCTCGACAACGCCCTGGGGGCTGCGGCGGTCATGTCCCTGCCCGACGTCGTCCGCAGGGAAGGCCTCTCCTTCAAGTCGTCGGTGCTGTTGGCGGGCATTCCCCATACGATGCGCGAGAGCAAGAGCCTCGCCCTCGTAGATCGCTTCCTCGAGAGCCTAGCGGTCAAGCCAAAGGCCGCCGTCATCGTCAAGGGCGGCGAGCTCGGCAGGCTCAACTACTTCTCCGAGGCCGTGGTGCGGGCCGACATCGTCTGCGAGCGCCGGCCCGGGACTAGGACGGCGCCGCCCAACATGATCATCGTGGCCAACGACATCATCGATAGGCTCCTCGCCATCGAGCTGCCCCAGAAGCCCGAGACCATGGTCAACGTGGGCATGATACGCGGCGGCTACAAGTACGGCTCGCCCGCGACTACCGCCCGCATCGGCATAGAGATGCGCAGCACGTCCAACGAGGCGCTCGAGGCGCTATCAGGCAAGGTCTCCTCCATACTCGAGCTCGTCAGGCACGAGCGCCGGGTCGACGTCGAGATGGACGTCGCGGCCTCGCTCGGGGCCGCCTCCCTCGGATGGACCCATCCCTTGACGCGCGCCTCGGTCGCCGTCATAAGCGAACTCGGCCTCGAGCCCAACGTCTACCCGAGCGTGTCCGAGCTCTATTACTACCTGAGGCGCGGCATACCCGCCGTCACCGTTGGCGTGGCCAACGGCAACGACTACCACCAGGACGAGGCGAGCGCGACGCTCGGCTCCCTGTACAAGGGCCTGGCCCAGCTCATCGGGATCATGATGGCCGCTGACGAGGAGGCTCTCGATGCCCGAGACGCTTGATTGGCTCAAGAGGCGAACCTTTCATCACGGCGAGTTCTCGGACGTAGCCGCCCTCGTCGAGCGCAAGAGGGCCCGAGGCCTGCGCGTATCCCTGTGTTTCCCGACGCTCAACGAGGAG
>CAZNNA010000399.1:0-2780 GCA_964573825.1 uncultured Treponemataceae bacterium | reverse complement strand
CCTCTTCAGGAACTACCTTGGGGTCGAGTGCTCGACGTCGGCGCCATACCTCAATCCCGATCCTAAGAACCTCGACGAGGTCACGGGCATCATCGGGCTCGCCGGCGAGACCTCCGGCGCCGTGGTACTAAGCTTCGGGAGGGACACCGCGATTAAGCTCGCCGAGGTCATGGCCGGCAAGCAGTTCTTCACGCTCGGCAACGAGGTCCTCGACATCGTCGGCGAGCTCGTCAACATAGTAGCCGGCAACGCGAAGAAGGACCTGCTCGAATTCAGGATAAGCATATCGTTGCCGGGCGTGCTCGTAGGGAAGAACAGCGCCATCAAGTGGCCTACCGGCGTACCCGTCATCACCATACCGTTTACCTCGGAGCTCGGGCCCTTCAGCGTCAACGTCTCGCTCCAGGTGAGCGACTAGCGCAGGGCCATGCGCAAGAGCCTTACGTTCCGGCTATGGGCGGGCCTCGGCCTCATACTCCTCACCTACGCGGCCTCCGGAGCCGTCTCGCTGGTCGCCGTGTCGAAGGCCCGCGACGCCGCCATGAACGCGCTCGAGGTCACGGCCCCGACCCTCATGGCGACCGAGCGGCTAGACGCCAGCGTACTCAGGCAGCACCTCCTCGGGCGCATGTACGCGTTCGGAGGCGACGAGTCCTCGCTCAAGGCGCTCGCGACCGAGCGCCGGGCCTACGACGAGGATATAGCCGCGCTCGAGGCCATCGATAACGGCTTCGCGGCCTCTCCCGAGGCGTCGCGGATAGCGACGCTCTACGGGCAGTTCGCGGCCTCGCTCGACGATCTCGTGGGCCTCGCCCGAGCCTACGCCTCGGGTAAGGCCTCCGCGGATGAGCTCATGGCGACCCTTGGCCCGGCGGAGGATAGCCAGCAATCCCTCTCCTTGGCGATCGACGCCTACCTCCGTACCAGCATGCGCTCCAGCTTCGAGGGTTCGCTCATCCGAGCCAACCGCGTCTCGCGCACCATCGTGATCGCCCTCTCCGCGCTAGCCGCCGTCACGGCGGCGGTAGCCGTACTCATCGGCGTACTGATCCAGCGCGGCATACGCATCCCCGTAGCGAGCCTATCCGAGACGATCGCCTCCATAGCCGGAGGCGATCACTCGGCGCGAGCCTCGGGAATACGCATAGAGGAATTCAAGGACCTGGCGCGCAATTTCGACGCCATGGTCGAGCGGCTCGACTCCGCGGAGCGCGAGCTCATGCTGAGCTACTACGAGCAGCGCAAGATACTCGACGCGATACCGGCGGGGCTCGTATCGATAGGCCCCGATTACCGCCTGGGGCCGGAGTACTCCCGCGTAGCCAAGGAGCTATTCGGCGGCGTAGACCTCTCGGGCATCCCGCTCGACGAGCTACTCTTCCCCGGGGACGACGACGAGGGCTCGCCCAGGCGCAGGGAGCTCAGGCGCTACCTAAGGCAGCTCTTCGAGAACGTCACGGCGGAGGCCGATTTCCTCGAGGAGATCAACCCGGTATCCAGGCTCTCCTTCTCGGACGTCGAGGGCGAGGAGAGAACCCTAGGGCTATCCTTCGAGCGCATCTATAACGCCTCCGCGGTTTCAGGCGTCCTCGTGAGCGTCAGGGACATGACCGAGACGATCCGGGCCGAGCGTAGGCTGGCCGACGAGCGGAAGTCCAGGCGTAGGGAGGCCGACTGCATCCAGAGCATCCTCACGCTCGGGCCCCTACCCCTCGGCGACTTCATCGTCGACGCGCGCAAGGATATCGCGAGCATCAGGGCCTCGCTGAGGGAGGGCGAGTCGGAAGGCATGCGAGCCGGCTTCAGGCTGCTCCACGGACTCAAGGGCTCGGCCGGCAGCCTCGGGCTCGAGGCCGTCGCGGAGCTCGCCCACGAGGCGGAAACGCTGCTCGAGGAACTCACCACCGCGACCCCCGGCGACGAGACCGAGGCTCGCCTGGCCCTGGGCGTGGCTCTCGGCAGGCTCGGAGAGGAGCTCGACGCGGTCGAGGGTCTCATCTCCAGGCTACGCGCGGCGCTCGCCCGGCTGGACGAGGTAAGCTCGGGCGCGGGAGAGCGAGACGAGCTAGCGGAATTCGGGAAGCAGCTCGAGGCGCTCTCTAGGCAGCTGGAGGCCAGCCTCTCCAAGTCGATCGCCATCGTCACCGACTTCCGCGTCAGGGAGCTTCCCAGGGCCAAGGAGCTTAAGAACGCCATCATCCACCTGGTTCGCAACGCCGCGGACCACGGCCTCGAGGATAGCTTCGAGCGCCTCTTCGCGAAGAAGGACGCGCGCGGGACCATCCGCGTCGCCATACGCCCGGAGGAGGGCGACGCCGGATCCATCGCCATAGACGTGGAGGACGACGGAGCCGGGATAGACTTCGGGCGGGTGGAGCGGAAGGCCAGGGAAGCGGGCCTCATAGCGGGCGACGGCCCCTTCGAGGAGGCCAGGCTCCTGCCGCTCCTCTTCAAGCCGGCCTTCAGCACGCGCGACGACGTCAGCGACATCTCGGGGCGCGGCGTAGGGCTCGACCTGGTCAAGGAGGCCGTCCGGGCCGCCGGCGGCACCGTGGCGGTCGCCACGCGCAAGGGCCGCGGCACGCGCTTCAGGATCCGCGTACCGTCGCGCGGGTAGCGACGGCGCCGGAAGGAGAACGGCGCCCGGCCAGGCCGGGCGCCCCGTCGGACTAGCCCTTGACCACGAAGTTGACGAGCTTGCCGGGAACGACTATCACCTTGGCGACGTCCTTGCCGGCCAGGTGCTCGGCCACCTTGGGCTGCTCGCGGGCGGCCCGTTC
>CAZNNA010000398.1:0-2789 GCA_964573825.1 uncultured Treponemataceae bacterium | reverse complement strand
CGCTATGAGCGCCCGGGCTCCGCCGTCGCCGCGGCGGACGAAGACGCCCTTGCCCGCGCATAGCGGCTCGGCGTAGGCCGGGCGCTCCGCCGGGCAGACCGCCTTGGGATAGCGTATCATGGCCGGCGCGCCGGAGGCGACGGCCCAGGCGAGCGCCGCTCGTAGCTCCAGGGCGCTCGCGGGCGCCAGCATGGCCAGCCCCGGGGCTGCCCTGAAAGCCTGGATATCGTAGATGCCCTGGTGAGTCTCGCCGTCGTCGGGCACGGCGCCCGAGCGATCGAGCGCGAACACGACGGGTAGGCCGGGCAGGGCCACGTCGTGGAGGACCTGGTCCAGGGCCCGCTGCATGAAGGTGGAGTAGACGGCGACGAGGGGCCTTAAGCCCCCGGCGGCCATGCCCGCGGCGAAGGTCACCGCGTGCTCCTCGGCTATGCCCACGTCGAAGAGGCGGTCGGGATGGCTCCGGGCGAAGGCCGCCAGGCCCGTGCCGGCGGCCATGGCCGCGGTCACGGCGACGACGCGGCCGTCCGAATCGGCTAGCTCCCGGGCGGCCTCGCCGAAGGCCTCGGTAAAGGTCGGACGCTTGGGCGAGGGCTGCCCGGCCGGGTCCAGGGCATCGGAGCCGGCCGCGCGTTCCGGGGCGACGCCGTGGAAGGCGGCTGGGTTGTCCTCGGCGCCCCGGTGTCCCTTGCCCTTCTTGGTCACCACGTGGACCACGACCGGCTTGCGTATGGCGCGGGCCTCGGCGAGGACCTCGCAGAGGAGCGGCAGGTTGTGCCCGTCTATGGGGCCGGCGTACTCGAAGCCCAGGTCGGCGAAGAGGCTCTCCTTGAAGAAGGCCGCCTTGACGGCGCGCTTGAGCCTGAGCACGTAGGGGTGGACGCGCGGGCCAAGCCAGGGCACGCCGAGTATGATGGCGTCTATGGCGCGCCTGACGCGCTGGTAGCGCGCCGTCGCCGACAGGCGCGACAGGTAGCTGGAAACGGCTCCGACGTTACGCGATATGGACATGGCGTTGTCGTTGAGGACGACTATGAGCGGTAGGCCGAGCTGCCCCGCGTGGCTCATGGCCTCGTAGGCCATGCCGCCCGTCAAGGCGCCGTCCCCAATCACGGCCACGACGCTACCCGGCCTGCCCAGGCGAGCGTTGGCCGCGAGCAGCCCTAGGGCCGCCGATATGGACGTGGAGGCGTGGCCGGCGTCGAAGGCGTCGTGGGCGCTCTCGGCGCGCTTAGGGAAGCCCGAAAGGCCGCCCTGGCGCCTTAAGCGCCTGAAGCCGTCGTAGCGACCGGTGATGATCTTATGGGTGTAGCACTGGTGCCCGACGTCCCAGACGATTGAATCGACGGGGGTCGAGAAGACTCGGTGCAGCGCCAGGGTCAGCTCCACGACGCCCAGGTTGGACGCCAGGTGGCCGCCGTTGACCGTGACCGTCGATACGATGAGGCCGCGTATCTCGGAGGCGAGGCGACGGAGTTCCGCGAAGGAAAGGCGCTTGATATCGTCGGGGCGAGCGACTCGTTCAAGGATGGGCATATCGCCCTAAGGATACCACGGGGACCCCCGGAGGGACTATACCCGCGGACCGCGCCGGGACTATACCCGATCCGTACATCGGTGGCATTATGGCGCCCTATGCGATTCCTTACCCTCAACCTGCATTCGCGCCTCGAGTTCAGCGACGCGGCGGCGAAGGGCCACCGCTCCCTGGGCGAAGTCCTCGCGGCAGCCGCGGAGGCGCCAGAAGGCGACGAGCTCGGCCTGTCCTGGCCCTGGGAGGCCGTCGTTCGGGACGGCCTCGACGACGGCCCCGAGGCCGCCCGCCCGCTTCCGCCAGCCGCGGGCCCCCGGGCCTCCGGCGAGCTCGGGCTCGAGCCCGGCCCCTACCTCTTTACCCAGGATCGGTGGACGGGAGCGGACGACGCCGAGGCCTGGCTGGCCGAGCGGATCACCTGGTTCGCCCGGGAGGCCTGGTGGGCCGGCCGCAGGGCCGAGGGCCCCCTATACCTGCGCCTCGTTCGAGAGGACGGCAAGACGGCCGCCCAGCTCCTCAGGCGCCAGGCGCCGTAGCCGGGCGCGCTACTCCAGTACCGCCCGGACGCGCCGGACCCCGGCGGAGGAACTCTGCTCCTTCTGGATCACGAAGCGCCCGAGCGAGCCGATGCGCTCGACGTGGGGGCCTCCGCAGACCTCCATGGAGAAGTCCCCTATCGAGTAGACCTTGACCACGGCCTCGTACTTCTCGCCGAATAGCGCCATGGCCCCGTCGGCCTTGGCCTCCTCGAGGGGCATCATGCGCATGGTCACCGGCAGGTCGCGGGCTATCTGCTCGTTGACTATGGCCTGGACCCTGGCTATCTCCTCGGCGCTCATCGGCGACGGGTGGGAGAAGTCGAAGCGCAGGCGCTCGGCCGTGATGTTCGAGCCCTTCTGGGCCACGTGGTCGCCGAGCACCATGCGGAGCGCCTTGTGCAGGAGGTGCGTGGCCGTATGGTACTTGGTGGCCTGCTCCGACTGGTCCGCGAGCCCACCCTTGAAGGTCTGCTCGGCCCCGGCGCGCGATAGTTCCTGGTGCTTCTTGAAGGCCTCGTCGAACTCCTCGCGGTTGACCGTCATGCCGTTCTCCGCGGCCAGCTCAAGGGTCAGCTCTATGGGGAAGCCGTAGGTATCGTAGAGCTTGAAGGCCAGGCGTCCGGACATCACCCGCTGGGGGTTCCTAAGGAGGTTGGGGAGCATCTTCTCGAACTCGTGCTCGCCCTTCTGGAGCGTTTCCAGGAATTTGGCCTCCT
>CAZNNA010000397.1:0-2800 GCA_964573825.1 uncultured Treponemataceae bacterium | reverse complement strand
GGGCCAGTGGATGTGGCGCAGCGGGTCGCCGGGGATGTACTCACGCACCCCGGATGCGTTGATGGTGCGTTCCAGCCCGCCGCGCCGCGGACGCCCCTCGCCGGCCTGCCCACCCGGGGCCACGTCGATGTGCGGCAGCGCGTTGAAGAGTATCTGGCGCGGGTAGACGCTCGCCTCAAGGGGGCGACCCTCGGCGGCGGCCTTGGTCTGGGCGTCGAGCTCGGCTATGGCCTTGCCGCCCGTGCCGGACACGGCCTGGTACGTGGACACCACCACGCGCTTGACCGTATAGGCGTCGTGGATGGGCTTGAGCGCCACCAGCATCTGGATGGTCGAGCAGTTCGGGTTGGCTATGATTCCCTTATGCGCGTCGAGGGCCTGGGGATTGACCTCGGGCACGACGAGCGGCACCTGCGGGTCCATGCGCCAGGCGCTCGAGTTGTCTACGACTATCGCGCCTTCCGCTACGGCTATGGGAGCCAGGACCAGGCTAGCGTCCCCGCCGGCGGAGAAGATGGCGACGTCCACGCCCTCGAAGGCGCCCTTACGCGCCTCCCGAACGGCGACCTCGCCTCCCTGGAAACGTACCTTCTTACCGGCGTTGGCCGCCACGTCGAGGGGCACGAGCTCGGAGACGGGGAATTTGCGCTGCTCGAGTGTCTTGATCATCTCCTGGCCTACGGCCCCCATGGCGCCTACCACCGCTACCCTGTATGCCTTCATGGAACACTCCTTATACGTTCATCGTTGTACAGCTACAACTCATCACTTGGTGAGCAGTGCTGACTATACTCCGATTTCTCTGGCCGGGCAAGCGGAAAAAATAACGATTGACAGATCGGCGGGGTCGCCCTATCGTTACTCATCTGCTGATGAGCGGCGGAACAATCAGTTCAGGAGGTATGATGATGGGTATGTGCAAGAAGACGATCCCCGCCCTGCTTTTCCTCTTCGCGGCGGCGGGGACGTTATTCGCTAACGGATCGAAGGAAGCCGCGGCCGGCGGCTCCGAGGGCCTGAAGCCCGCAACCTACACCTGGGTAGCAGGCAGCATGGGCGGCGGCTGGTACACCGTGGCCGGCGGTTTCGCGCGCCTCGTCAACGAGAAGGATCCCCGCATCACGATCAAGGTAGTGCCAGGCGGCGGCGTAGCCAATCCCATAGCCCTCAACCAGGGCGACGCCGACATAGCCTGGGGCGTCGGTTACGTCGACAAGGCCGCCTACAACGGTACGGCCCCGCTATACGACAAGGCTTACAAGAACCTGGCCTCGTTCGCCGGGACCCTAGCGGTCGACTACTATCACTTCCTGGCGGCCAAGGATACGGGCGTAACCACGCTCGACCAGTTCGCGGCCAAGATCAAGGCCGGGGAGAAGCTCAAGGTCGCGGCCCCCATGACCGGTACCTCCGACCTGGCCATGACCAACTTCGTGTTCACCCGGCTTGGCATCTCCCTGGACATGATCAAGGCCAACGGAGGCACCGTCATCCAGGCTGTCTACGGGGACATGACCAGCCTCTTTAAGGATAGGCACGTCGACTACGCCATAGCCTGCGTCGGCCTACCCGGCGCCATCATGACCGAGATGGCCATGGGACGCCCGGCGACGCTGATGGCGGTATCTAGCGAGACCATCGATTTCTGCGCCACGACCTACGGCACCGTGGCCCGCTCGACCGGTCTTACGAGGGTTCCCGGCGGTACCTACGCCGGCATGCCCGACGACATCCAGACCCTCTGCCATTCCACCGAGCTGCTAATAAGCCCCAAGGTTCCCGACGAGGTGGCCTACGCCCTCGCCAAGCTCTTGAGCAAGAACAAGGACTTCCTGGTCCAGCTCGGCGCCGGCTACAAGGTCTTCGACCCCAAGACGACCGGCTCGACCGTGCAGGTCCCGCTGCACCCGGGCGCCGCCCGCTTCTATAAGGAAGCCGGCCTGCTCAAGTAAGCTATCCGACATGCCTAGGAGGGCGGGCCAAGCCGGTTCGCCCTCCTAGGTCCCTCCCGAACGGTATCCGATCCAGCAGAAGGGTATATCATGAGAGAGCTCAAGGGCTTCCTGAAATGGTTCGTAGCGGTCTGGACGGCCGTCATCGCGCTGTTCCACCTCTATACGGCGATCTTCGGCATCATGCAGCCCCGCATCCAGCGCGGCATCCATCTTCTCTTCCTCTTGCCGATGGCCTTCATCCTCTTCCCGGCGACCAAGAAGTCGCCTAAGGATAGGCCAACGATACTAGACGCGTTCCTGGCCCTGTTATCTATGGTGCCGGCGCTCTATATCATCTTCATGAACGAGGCGCTCAATACGCGCATGCAGATGGTCTCGCCGGTCAGCGACCTGCAGCTCATCCTCGGCGCCATTAACATTATCCTCCTCATCGAGGCTATCCGCCGCGTGGTGGTACCCGCGATGGCCATACTGGTAGCCGCCTTCGTGGCCTACCTGTTCGTGGCTCCCTACCTCGGGGGTATCTTCTACTCGCGCCCTATCTCCCTGGCGCGCGTCGTGGAGATGAACTACCTCATTACCGATTCGGGCATCTACGGTTCCATCACAGGAGTCACCGCCACGTTCGTGGCGATCTTCGTGATATTCGGATCCTTCATGCAATACACGAAGACGGGCGAGTTCTTCACCAACCTCGCCTGCAAGGTAGCGGGCAAGGGCCCCGGCGGCCCGGCCAAGATAGCCGTCGTGAGCTCGGGCCTCTTCGGTTCCATATCCGGCGTGGCCGCGGCCAATGTCTACGCGACGGGTACCTTCACTATCCCGCTCATGAAGAAGCTCGGCTA
>CAZNNA010000396.1:0-2819 GCA_964573825.1 uncultured Treponemataceae bacterium | reverse complement strand
ATGTAGACCGTGGTGAACCCCAGGTCGCGCTGCAACGCCTTGATGAGGTCCAGGATCTGGGCCTGGATGGTCACGTCCAGGGCCGTGGTCGGCTCGTCGCAGATGAGTATGCGCGGCTTGCAGGCCACGGCTATCGCTATGACGACGCGCTGCCGCATGCCGCCCGAGAACTCGTGGGGATACTGCTTGCTGCGCGCCTCCGGGTCGCGGATGCCCACCTTGGCGAGCATCTCGATGACGGCCTTGTCGGCCAGCTTCCCCTTGAGGCCGTGGTGCAGCTCGAAGACCTCCTTGATCTGCGAGCCTATCGTCTTAAGGGGATTGAGGGCCGTCATCGGGTCCTGGAAGACCATCGCGATCTTCTTGCCTCGGATGGCCAGCCAGTCCTTCTCGTCACGGGTGGCGGCCAGGTCGCGGCCCTCGAACGTGGCCGTGCCCGAGTCCACCCAGCCGTTCTGGTCGAGCATGCCTATGAAGGACTTGGTCAGGACCGACTTGCCGGAACCGGACTCGCCGACGATGGCGAGGGTCTCGCCCTCGCGCAGCTCGAGGCTGGCGCCCCGTATGGCCGTCAGCGTCCTGCCCCGCAGGTTGAACTTAATGACGAGGTCCTTGGCCTCGAGTATCGTGTCTCCCTTTGCCATGCGCCGCTCCTTACACGTGGTTGCGCGGGTCGGAGGCGTCCGAGAACGCGTTGCCGAGCACGTAGAACGATATCGTGATGAGCGACAGCACGACCGTGGGGAAGATGAGCTGGTAGCGCAGCTCCGGTGACATCATGATCTGGCGCCCCTCGTTGACGAGGTTGCCGAGCGACGGGATGCTCACGGGGAGCCCGAGGCCGATGTAGGTGAGGAAGACTTCCCATCCTATGGTACCGGGGATGGACAGCGCCGTCTGGAGCATGATGACCGACACGAGGTACGGCAGGAGGTTCCTCATGATGATGCGGCGGCTGGGCGTGCCCAGGCAGCGCGAGGCCAGGTTGTACTCCCGGTCGCGTATGATGACTATCTGGTTACGCACGAAGCGCGCCAGGCCCAGCCAGCCGGTGGCGCACATCGCCACGACCATGGTCTTGAAGCTCGGCCTAAGGATGTAGGCCAGGAGCATGAGCACTATGGTAGTAGGTATATTGTTTATAACGTTATATATCTCGGTGATGACGCCGTCCAGCTTGCGCACGTAGCCCCAGATGGCCCCGAAGCTGATGCCTATGAGCATCTCCACCATGCCGACGATGAGGCCTATGGCCAGCGAGGTCCGGGTTCCGCTCCAGATCCTGGACCAGAGGTCCTGGCCTATCATGTTGGTGCCGAACCAGAATTCGGCGTTGGGCGTCACGTTACGGTACTGCATGCCGGTCGCGGGATCTATGTAGATGCGCGTCGGCTCCTTCTGGTTGGGCAGGAGGGGCTGCAGGAAGGTGAAGAGGAGGAGGACTCCGAGGAGCACGAGGAAGCCGAGCGCCACGCGGTTCTTGAGGAAGCCCCTGAGCGTCGAGCGCCAGTAGGAGTAATTGGAGTAGCCGCCGCGCTCGCCGGCGCTCTCGTCGAAGTCGGCCGGGGAGAAGAGGGCCGGGTCCAGGCCGTCGGCCGCCGGGCTCGCGCCTGGGCCGCCGAGCGAGGCCTCCGCGGCCAGGCGGACCGACTCCGCGCTCAGGGGGCCTGAGAGTATCCTGTCGCGTATCATCGCGAGGCCTCGCTCTTGGAGAGCTTGATGCGGGGATCGAATAGGGCCATGAGGAGGTCTCCTAAGAAGAGGCCGACGATGCCGACCGACGAGAAGATGAGCACGAGCGCCTGGACCATGGGATTGTCCTGGCGCTGGATGACGTCCACGAGCAGGCCGCCCATGCCGGGTATGGAGTAGAGCGACTCGATGTAGATGGAACCGGATATGGTCATGAGTATGGAGGCGGGCAGGTACTGGGCCATGGGCACGTAGGCGTTGCGCATCACGTGGCGCGACATGATGGTCGAGCGCGGCAGTCCCTTGGCCAGGGCCAGGCGGATATAGTCCTTATTGAGCTCGTCGACCATGTAGCGCCGCATCCACATGGCGTAGCCCGCAATGCCGCCGAGCGACATGGAGACGGCCGGCAGTATCCAGCTCGTCGGCTCGTACTTGTCGAAGAGGAGCGGGAACCCGAACAGGTTCGTCCCGTAGAGCTGTATGAAGAGGAGGTACACCGCCAGGGGGACGGCGTTGACGAAGACGACGTAGCCCGTCCAGAGCTTATCCAAGGCCTTGCCCTTGTGCCTGGCCATGGACACGCCCATCGACAGGCCGACGCCCAGCGCCAGGCAGAGGGCCACGAGCCCGAAGCGCACCGAGTACGGCACGCGCGGGCCTATGACCTCGAGGACGGGAACGTCCTTGCGGTAGATGGAGGAGGTCCCGAGGTCGCCCCGGAGGAGCCCCTTGTAGAAGTTGCCCATCTGGACGTACCAGGGATCGAGGAGGCCCATCTTCTGGAGCACGGCCTCGCGCTGGCTCTCCGACAGCTTATCGAAGCCGTCGCCGAAGTAGCCCTCGATGGGCAGGAGCCGCATCAAGAGGAATACCGCGGATACCACGATGAACAGGGTGACGAGCGACTGACCCAGTCGCCTGAGGGAATAGCGTAGCATCAGATCGTGGCCCCCCTCGCCGAGTCCCCGCGGGGATCGTCGTTCGGGCGGCGCTCCTCCTCGAGCGTAGAACTAGGGAATATCGTACCACGGGAAAACCGGGAACGCCATAAAAAAAAATCGCAAGGCTCTCGATCTTGTATAATATAAATTTTCATATTCAGTTTGACGGCTAGGATAATCGAT
>CAZNNA010000395.1:0-2820 GCA_964573825.1 uncultured Treponemataceae bacterium | reverse complement strand
GCTATGCCGAGACTTATGGCCAGGCCGAGCCCCGTACCGCCGTAGCGCCGGCGAGTCGACGAATCTGCCTGGGAGAAGGGAGTGAAGAGCCTGGCGGCGGTAGCGTCGTCGAAGCCTATGCCCGTATCGCGCACCTCGCAGGTAAGGAGTCCGCCCCGTCCGCCTGAGGAGCTCCCGGAGTCCCCTACGGAGGCGCCCTGGGCGTCGTAATCGAGATCGATGGACACCGAGCCTGCGTCGGTGAACTTGATGGCGTTGGCTACCAGGTTGAGCACGACCTGCTCCAGGCGTAGCGAGTCTCCGTAGCAGCGGGCGGGGACCGAGGGCGTCACCGCGAGCCGCAGGTCGATGCCCTTGCGTACGGCCTCGTGCTCCACGATGGAGGCGACGGCGGCGACGGAGCGACGGGGGTCGAAGGGCGAGCGCTCGACCGATATGCGGCCCGACTCGAGGGCGGCCATGTCCAGGGTGTCCGATACGATGCCGACGAGGAGGCGCGAGGCCTCGGCTATCTTGCCGACCATCTCGCCCGCCTCGCCCTGCAGGCCGGACTCGCCGAGCAAATGGGCTAGCCCGACGATGGCGTTGAGCGGAGTCCTGAGCTCATGGCTCATGGTAGAGAGGAAATCGCCCTTGACCCGAGCCGCCTCGCGCGCCTCCTCGAGGGCCGCGCGCTCCGCGCTGACGTCGCGAGCGACGCCTACGATGCGGCGAGATCCTCCGGCGCCGTAGGAACGGCCGGTCACGACGAAGCGCCTAGCCGACCCCGGCCCGGCCAGGCGGAGCTCGAGCGAGAAGGTTTCGCCGCCGAGCGTCCCCCTCGCCACGAGCGCCAGGGCCGCCTCGCGCGAGGGAGCGTCGAAGCGGGCTAGCCACTCGCGCAGGGCCCCGCCCCTGGCCATGGAGAACATGCCGTAGAAGCGATCGTTGGCCTCGAGGTGATCCGCCGCGTGGAAGTACTCGAAGAAGCCTAGGCCGGCGTCGTCGGCCGCCAGGGCGTACTCGAGGTCGAGGCCCTCGGGCGCCTCGCCCGGTATGAGCTCGAGCGCCTCTTCCGGTTCGCGTCCTTCGGAGGAATCGCTCACGTCGCCTCCGCCGCGCAGGTTATGGATATGGGTTCGTAGCCGAGCCGGGCGAAGGCCGCGTCGACGCGCTCGCGGGTGACCGGCTTGACGATATAGGCGTCGGCCTCGGCCCTGAAGGCGGCGCTCACGGTATCGTAATCGCCCTTGGCGCTGACCATGATGACCTTGGCGCCCTCTCCTAGCGCCGTGCCGTTGTCGCGCTCGAGCCGCCTGAAGGCCGCGAGCACCTCGTGGCCCGAGGCCGAGGGTAGCACGATGTCGAGCATCACTATATGGAACGGATCGACGAGGAGGGCGTGCTCGAAGGCCGCGATGGCCTCGGGTCCGTCGGTCGCCGTGGACACGCGGCCGAAGCTCGCCGCTATGCGCTGGCAGAGGAAAAGGGATATATCCTCGTCGTCGACGACGAGGATGCGCGGCAGCCGGGAGGATGGAAGAGGTCCCGGATCGGGCGGCGCGACGCCCGGTACCGACGCGGCCACGAGCCGCGGCGAGAGCCGGTAGAACGGATCGGAGAGGGCCGCCGCCAATTCATCGCCGTCAGCGTCGGTCGAGATGACGGCCGAGAGGAGGGCCCCTTCGCCTAGGCGGAGGATGCGGCGCGCCACGACCTCGCCTAGCTCGAAGAGTACGCGGAAGAGCGGTAAGTCGAAGGCCTCCTCGTCGCTCATGGTAGGTTCGATGAGCCTATCAATCTCGTAGAGCTCCAGGCCTTCCAGCACGCGAGATGCCGCCAGGGCTGCCTCCTCGCTCGACAGGTTGAAACCCGGCCCGGAACACGCAGCTGGCAGATCCCGCCGGATCGTCGCTCCATCGCCCTTTCCTACGGCATTATCGCGACCCATGACCTTTCCTGCCCTTCGCCTTCCGGGCGCTACCGCCCGTCACCTTAGCTTGCCTCTCATACTAGTAGCTTCGCGCATAGGATGGGCGGGCGCAAGGAGCCCGGCCGGATCGCTCCGTGTCCAGGCGCGGCCTTAATCCACGCCGGCCAAGGCGTTGACGAAGGCGTAGAGCATGACGGCGACGAGGCTGGCCGTGCCGGCGTCGCCTTCGTATCTCGGCGCCACCTCGGCCACGTCGAGCCCCAGGGCCCGGCCGCTCAGGGCCACGGAGCGAAGGGCCTCGAGCACGAGGGCGGGCGGTAGGCCGAAGGGCTGGGGCGCGCTCACGGCGGGCGCGTGGGCCGCGTCTATCACGTCGACGCAGAGCGTCGCGTGTACGGGCGCGCCGCGGGCGAGGCGAGCGGCGACGAAGGCGTCCAGGGCCCCCTCGCGGACCGCGTCGCGAGCCAGGAGTACCTCGGCGCCGAGGGCCTCGGCCTTGGCGAAGAGGCTGTCGGTATTGGCCGAGCGCTGGATGCCGGCGACGGCGTAGGAAAGGCTCCCGCCCCGGGCCCGGCGCTCGGCGGCCAGGAGGCTCCACATGTTACCCGAGTTGAGGGGCGCCTCGGGCGGGCCGGCGGGCCTGAGGTCCAGGTGGGCGTCCAGGCTCAGGGCCTCCGGCGGGGCCAGGCCGAGGTCGAGGGCGGCGGCCTCGAGCCCGCGATGGACGCCGTAGGCTATCTCGTGGCCGCCGCCGAGCACTATGGGGAAGCCGCCCGAGGCCGCGACGGCCCGCACGAGCAGGGCCAGGCCCTCGGAAAGGCCCTCGAGGTCGTCGCCCGCCGGCTCGAGGTCGCCGGCGTCTACGAGCTCGAGGCCGCTCGCGTAGCGCGCGGGCAGGTTGGCCAGGG
>CAZNNA010000394.1:0-2842 GCA_964573825.1 uncultured Treponemataceae bacterium | reverse complement strand
CCAGCTTGGATAGGAGCCGGAGGTGCACGGCGGCCGAGTCCTTGGGGCCGGCGATGAGGAAGGCGAGCCGCGCCGGTGTACCGTCCGGGGCGCCGAAATCCACCGGATCGGCTAGGCGAACCGCGGCGACGACGGTCTCCGCTACGGCGTCGGTCTGGGCGTGGGGTATGGCGCAGTCCTCGCCGAGGCCCGTGGGAGCCAGGGCCTCCCGCTCCATCACGGCCTCGACGAGGGCGGCCGGATCGCTCGCCTTGCCGGCGGCGGCCACGAGCGCGACGAGGGCCTCGACGGCCTCGCGCCGGCTGGCGGCGCTCACGTCGACGGCGGCCAGGGCGGGGCCGAATACGTCCGATAGCGCGGGCATGTTAGACGCCCTCCTCGGCGCGCTCGGGGCCGGCGAACCAGTCGACCGGCACGCTGAACATGATGCCGACGCCCGGCGTGGCGAGGCCGCCCACGACGCGGTCGACGAGGGGCCGGAGGCGATCCAGGACCCGGTCGTCGCGCACCACGGACAGTATCGTCTTGTTCCGCGGCTTGTTGCCCTTCATGAACTCCTTGAAGTCGGCGAAGAGGGGCACCTCGTAGGCCAGGAAGCGCCCCATGCCCTCGGAATCGAGTATAGTGGCGCCGGTCACGCCGGCCTCGATATAGGCCTCGAGCACGCCCTCGAGGTAGCTTTCATCGTTGAGTACGAATACGAGCAGTTTCACTGGCTCCTCCACGAGCCAGTATCGGGCCGCCCGGGCGGCCTTGTCAAACGGAAGCTATCGGCCCGGGACGTAGAAGAGGTAATCCGCGTGGGCGCCCTCCGGATTACCCGAGCCATAGCGATGCCGCTCGTTGGCGTTGGCGTGGCAGCGGACGCAGAAGTCCCCTACCATGCGCTTCTCGCCGCCGGAAGCGAGGTCATTGACTACCCATAACCATCCGCCCCGCGCGTCCGGGTCGCCGGACGCCTTGACCATGGCGGTGACCATGACCGGCCGTTCGCCCGGCGCCGGTCGAGCCGAGGCGTAGATATCCTTGACTACGACCGTGCCGTCGGGAAAGTCCAGCCTGCCGCCGGCCGAGCCGGAGCCGGCCTCGAGGTAGGCGAAGCCCGAGGGGCTCATACGTATCTCGCGGTAGCGTTCCTCGTGCCCCGGCACGGGGTAATCGAGGCGAACGGACGTGGTAGCCCGCCAGCCGGCGGTATCGCCGGGTACGAGCGACGGCGGCGTTGGCTTCCGGCAGGCGAGCGACATAAGGGAGAGGGCCGCTGCCGCTAGGGCGAGCGCCCACGATCGTCGAAGCGTTGTCATGGCCGCGCCTCCTTGCCCTCGCTGCCGGCCTTGCCGAGCAGGGCGTAGGCGAGCGTAGGTCCCGCCTTGCCCTTGAGCGCCAGCTCGCGAGGGCCCTCAAGCTCGAAGAGCCCGGCCGGGAGGCCGGCGGCGCTACGGGCGCAGACGAGGGCCTGGCCCCCGGCGGCCGCCGAGCAGAGCCTCGAGGCAACGTTGACGGCGTCGCCTAGCACGGTGAAGTCGGCGCGCCTGAGCGAGCCGACCATGCCGTGGATGACCTGTCCCGTCGCTATGCCCACGCCGACCGACAGGGAATCGTAGCTCCCGGACGATCCCGCGACCTCGCCCAGGATGGCCAGGGCGGCCTCGCAGGCCCGCCGCTCGGCGCCGTCCCCGGCGAAGACCGCGACCACCTCGTCGCCCACGAACTTATCGATATCGCCGCCGAAGCGCGCGACGATCTCGGCCTGGCGCTCCAGGAGCCGGTTAAGCACCTCGAGGACGGCCTCCGGCCCCCTGCGCTCGGTATAGGCGGTGAAGCCCCGCACGTCGGAGAAGAGCAGGGTCCGCCGTACCCGCTTGGGCTCCTGGCTCGAGCCGAGCGAGCGCAGGGTGCCGCCGGACACGTACTTGGTCAGCTCGGAACGTTCCCGAAGGCCCTGGACCATGTCGTTGACCGTCGCGGCGAGCGAGCCCACCTCGTCGTCGCGCCCGTAGTCGACGCGCCCTGAGAAATCTCCCCCGGTCACGTCGCGGCAGAGGCGGCCTATGGCCAGCACGGGTCCCACGACCAGGGCCCCGAGTAGCCGGCCTATGATGGCGGCGAGAGCCACGGCAAGGACTGCTAGTCCCCCGAAGGAGGCGGCTACCGTCAGGTTCTGGGCCCGGACCTCGGCCGAGACGTCGGTCCGTATATCGATGACGCCGCGTATCGTGTGGTCCGAGCCGTGGCATGCCGTACACTTGGGTAGGTTAATAAGGGGCCTATAGACCCGCTTGAGGCTCCTGCCCCCTTCCGTGGCGGTGAAGAACAGCGTCTCGGGCGGGATCCCCGTCGCCGCGGCGAAGCGCTCCGGATCGGAGGGCCCGTTCGGCCTACCCGGCTCGACGGGCCTCGGCCCCCGCGGCTCGAAGCGCCGGCTCCCCAGCGCACGGTTGACCCCGGCTATGGTCGAGTCGTCGCTGAAGGCCGGCGTACCGTCCCTCCTATAGAGCGCCAGCTCGAAGCCGGAACCGAGGGCGGCGACCTCGTCGAAGAACCCGGAGGCAATGGGCGCCTCGCCAGGCAGCATGAAGCTCTCTATCGAGAGGTAGAGTATATCGGCCTCGCGCCGCAGCGCCGCGTCGACCAGGGCCTCGCGCGCCCGCGTCAGGCTCCCGGCGAAGAGCAGGGCCACGAGGGCGAAGACGACGACAAGCACCGAGAGGACCGCGCCGTTTACGCGGTAGGAGAGCCGGCTCGTACCCGAGGAACTAGGCATACGGTAAGTGTAGGGCTTTTTCCTCGCATAGCAATGGCTCGACGCGGCGAGCTGGCGGCAGTACCATTAATTGCATGG
>CAZNNA010000393.1:0-2846 GCA_964573825.1 uncultured Treponemataceae bacterium | reverse complement strand
CGGGAGAGGGTCAGGATGCCCTGCACGAGGCGCTCCATCCGCTCGGTCGACGACAGCATGTAGCCGAGCGAGGCGGGGATGCGCTCCCGGGCTATGGCGAGCGCCCTCTCCCTGTCCTCCTCGCCGAGCACGCCGCCCGCCAGGAGGCCGGCGAGCTCCGCAGCCGCCGAGCGTATGCGGTCGCCGAAGCCGCGCAGGTTGACGAGGGGCGAGCGCAGGTCGTGGCTCGCTATGTACAGGTAGCGCTCGAGCTCGGCGTTCTTGCGTTCCAGCTCGGACAGGAGGCGGGCGCGTTCGGACAGGAGCCGCGACTGCTCCAGCTCCCGTTGCTTGCGCTCGGTGATATCGGCGCTGACGGTATAGAAGTAATCGTCCCGCGGCGAGACCACGGTGATAGCGAAGTACTTTCCCATGGGCTCGTAGAAGACCTCGCGGCGGCGGGGGCTCCGGTCGCGCGAGGCCTCGGCGTACAGGTCCAGGTAGGGCGCCGGGGAGGAGCCGTAGACGTCGCTAGCCAGGCGGCCGACGACGTCGGCCGCCCTAAGGCCGAGCACCGCCTCGAACGCCGGGTTGACGTCGAGTATGCGGTAGTCCTCCGGCTCGCCGGACGGCGAGCGCTCCAGGCGGTGGTAGGCGGCTATCTCCGACATGGTGGCGAAGAGCGAGCGGTAGCGCGCGCGGCCTGCGGCGCAGAATCCATGGGCCCTCCCCTCCGTACCATCAATGATAGGCGCTGAAGGCCCGCAGGCAAGGCGGCCCGTTGTAGACTTCCGTCTACAACGGGCCGGGGGCCTCCGGGGAGGCCGCGCGTATCGGGGCGGCGTGCCCCCGGGGCCTAGCGGCGCCAGCCGCGGCCCTGGCCCTGCCAGTCCATGCCGCCGCGCCTGCCCATCGAGCCGCCAGCGGGCCCCCGGCCGCCCATGGGACCCATGCCGCCGACCTGCGACAGGTCGTAGGACTTGCCGCCTACGGTCAGCTTCTCTACGGCGAGGAAGAAGCTGGACGGGGCGAAGGGGATCTCCGCCTCGTAGCCCTCCAGCTTGACCTGGGCGCCTTCCTTGAGGCCGTCGATGAAGCCGTAGAGGTACTGCGGGATCCTGACGAAGTAGGTCTTGTCCTTGACGACCACGGCGGGCCTACCCTGGACCAGGCTCAGCTTGCCCTCGACGGTGACGGGCTCGGCGGTCGCGGCCGCGGCTGCCATGGGACGACCGGCGAAGGCCTGGGCGGAGACCGCCCCAATCGCCACGACGGCGACGATGCAAACGATGGCTATTCTCTTCATGATGCGCTCCTTGCTGCTGCGCGTATCGGTTCGGGCGCCTCCTGGTGCCCGGCTCCCCTGGGGAACACCATTAGTTTAGCAATAAGCATGCCAAGTGAGCTTGGTTGGGTGTTGTGCCTGTTAAGTGTATTCTGAGAATAGAATTATTACATGTATGAAAGAGCGCGGTAAAATTGAAGTAGCCGATAGGTATTTATGGGAAAAAAATACTCAATCTGGAAGAGTCAGCTTGGGTAAAATTATCTCAAAGCGGGTGCCCTCGCCGAGCCTGCTCTGTACGCGTATATCGCCGCCCATGGCCTCCATGAACTGCTTGCTCACGGCTAGGCCGAAGCCCTTGCCCTGCTCCCCGCCCGTGCCGAGCGTCAGCATCGTCTTGCCGGGTACGAAGAGCCGCTCTAGCTGCTCCGCCTTCATGCCCACGCCGCGGTCTTCCACCGCTACGGTCACGTCGGACTCGCCGCTCGAGACGGCGACCCTGACGGCCGAGCCGGCCTTGGAGTACTTGATAGCGTTGGAGACGAGGTTCCTGAGGGCCGTGGCCAGGAAGCGCCTGTCCGCGGAGACCTCGACGCCTGTCCGCTCTCGCTCGAGCGCGACGCCCTGGAGCTGCTGCACTTGAACCAGTGGGGCAATAGAGACCTCTACATCCAGGCGACGAGGGGGGCCTGCCCGAGGAGCCATTGCTTCCCCAGGGACCTCGAGCCCGTGGTGGTCATGACGGCCAGGGAAGCCCATTCCCATCCGCCCGCTCTCAGGCGGAAAGGGATCGCGGTCATTACTCTGGGCGACGACAGGTGGGCGAGGTGCTACATAAAATCCATCTCGCTACTATCGAACGTGCTGGCAAAACAGAAGGCCAGGGACGAAGGGGCATTCGAGGCAATCTACATAAGGGATGGGTTCATGAGCGAGGGGAGCAGCACCAACGTATTCATCGTCGAAGGGGATTCGCTCGTCACGCCCCCCCTCACAAACTACATACTCCCCGGCATTACTCGGGCCACCGTGATAGGGCTTGCTACAGAGTGCGGGATCCCGGTCTCGGAGGAGAGCGTGTCCAGGGAGCGACTGCTGGGGGCCGACGAGGTGTTCCTGACGGGCACCACGACGGAGGTAATGCCGGTTGTCGCGGTGGACGGCGTGCAAATCGGGGGCGGCACCCCGGGGCGGACGGCCCTGCGGCTCTTTGAACAATACATGAGGCTCGTCACGGGCTGACGGCGAGGGGGCTACGTTGAGAGGGGCCGCCCCTCCGTCCGGGACAGCCCTCCAATGGCAATGCATGATATACTGCTCCTGCTTATCTCTTCTTGATATCGCGATCCCTATCCGGGCCGCCAGGCGTCTTGCCCCTGGTCCCGGCCCCGGGCGTTTCTGTCACGGTCGTTTCCGGCCCCTTCTCCAATTCCTCGCCGACTTCATACTGGAGCCTGTCGGCATCAAACGCCGCGCGGTCCTTCGCCGGGCGCTTTCGGAGCCTGTCGGGCATGCTTATCACCTCCGCTTTTTCACCTACAGGTCTAGTGTTGACCTACAGGGCTTCATGATATTAGCGGGG
>CAZNNA010000392.1:1617-2860 GCA_964573825.1 uncultured Treponemataceae bacterium | reverse complement strand
GTCGTTATTGCGAGGAGCTCGGCGGTCTTCTCCGCGGGCCAGCTAGCGATGAGGACGGCTAGCCGTAGCTTGAACTCCTCGTACCCCTCGCACGCGGCCGCGGCTTCCTCGATAGCGTTAGCGATATCATCCGATATCTCGATAAAGTCGGAACCCTCCGCGGCCGCGAGGAGCTCGTCTTCCGCAGCTGCCGCGCCCGCCGCGGAGACCGACGAATCCCGACCGGCCGCGTTGAGCGCGGTACCGTCCCGGATGCATTCCATGTTCAGGGCTCCGCCCTCAGGATCGGGCGCGGCCGCGCCTCCGATCGTCTCGTCGTCCGCGTCAGGCTTGGAGAGGCCGAGCAGGTTGCGTATCTCTTCCGCCTTGACCTTGAGGCCGAGCGGCCCGAGCCGTTCGACGCTTTCCACGACCAGCTTTACGTCCTTGGCTTCTACCTTGCGCAGTACGAGTCGGGGATAGGCCGCCTGGTCGCCGAAGTTGAACCGCACGTAGGGCCGCACGAGATCCCTATTGAGCGTCTTCTCGAGCTGGACCGCGTCTGCCTCGATGATGTCCTGGCGTACTTCCTCTCGGCTGCTCTCGGCACCGAGGGAACCTGGCGTCCCCTCGGCGCTGGAGGTTTGCCCCAGTACGAGCTTGGAGACCTGCTTGTCGCACCACTCGGCCAGGTCCTGATAGACCTTGGCCGAGGCGCCGGTCGTCTTGGCCTCCACGATATCGATGATCATCGAGTCGGGGATCACCGCGCCCACGTCGGAGCCTATGGCCGAGACGGCCCGCTTGAGCGTGGCGATATCCTCACGCGTCGCCTTCTTCCCGTACTTGCCGACCCGAACCGGATACCCGAACCGATCCACGAACGCGGCCCAGCTGGTCACGTCGTAGTGTTTCACGAGCCACAGGAAAAGCGCCGTATAGGAGAGTCCCGAGAGGATCTGCGGGCCGGAAAGGAGGAGCGGCTCATGGATGACGTACATGTAGGGGCGCAGGGGTTTCAGCTCATTGCCCATCGGTTCGCGAAGGCAGAGCGTACGGCCGTCCGCCTTGTCGTAGGTAAACCAGCGAGGGTCGACGAAGCGGAAGGCCGCCGGTGTCCATGAATCGCCGGACGTATCCCAGAGTATCTCGTTGACGGAGAAGCCCTTGCCCAGCGCGTCGAGAGCGTTCTTGATGAGATCCCGGATATCCGGATGCCTCATGATATCCGAACGGACCGCCTCGGCGATCGATTGGCTCTTCT
>CAZNNA010000392.1:0-1607 GCA_964573825.1 uncultured Treponemataceae bacterium | reverse complement strand
CGGCCTCGACGGACAGCTCGAGCGATTCCACGGAATGCTTGCGCGTGGATAGGACCGACCGATAATGGAGATCTCGTCGCTCCACTTCCTGAGCGAGCTCCAGGTACTCCGCTGGGACTTCGCCGCGTCGTACCATGGAAAGAATCTCCCCAAGCGACGCCGGCGTAAGCCCGGATATGAGGGGCGCATTGCTCCATGGAGAACGGTTAGAGTTGGCTACCGGGAACGCCTCTTCCACGGTGAGATCCCGTTCCGTAACGTTGGCCCGAGAAAGTAAGGCCCTTACGCCATCCATTAGGCCCATTCGTCGTCTCCTTCATCGCGATACCGATTCGCCGCGCTTACCCCTTCATAGGCATACTCGTGATAGCCCTGCTCGTCGTCGGCGATCGCGGCGAAGGTCGCCATGAGCTTCGCGATCGCTCCATCGCCATGCCGGCGCTCACGGGGCCCGCCCGTCCGCTCGAGCACGCGCGGTACGCCGGCCTGGAGACCGACGACGCGGAAGTCGTCCTTGATCTGAGCGTCGGCGGGGATCGTCGTCGTACCGTCCTCCATGCGCCCCTTGAGCTTGGGGAAGTTCTCCGCGTACCAGCCGGCCGAGAGCATTACCTGGTGAACGTAGCCCGGGTACTCCTGGGCCGCCTTCTCCGCTATCATCTGGCCGTTGCCCCGAGCGTCGAAGGCGCCTCCGGCGAAATTCGGCAAGGTATCCATGAGGTAGAGAACCGTCTGCCACTGCTGGTCGAAGGGAACATTGCGGAGCTCGACGACGAGGAACGTGGACATGAGCCCGGAGGGCAAGAGCTCGTCCAGGAAGATACAGGTCAGGTCTCCGGAACGGGCGAAATCCTCGCCGAGGTAGACGGGATGCTCGTGGGCCCGGAGGATACCGCGGAGCTCACCGTGGCAGAATCTTTCGAACTCGCGTTCGCGTTTCTCTCTGCCAGCGAAGGTGAAGGCGTCGTCGCAGGCCTTCCGAAGCACGGTGACGGTAGCGTCCGCCACCGCGTCGAGGAGGATAGAGGGGAAGTAGCGCGTTCCGGCGCGGACGGGAATGCAGAAGAGCTCTTCATCGGCGCCGTCGCCGTAGTCCTTGACGAGCTTCGCGCGCCATTCGGCGTCCGCGGCGGACGACCAGGGTTTCCCGTTGACGAGGCAGATCCGGCGATAGAGCCCCTCCGCGACCGCGTCGTCGAGGGTTGTTCGCTGCAGGCTGTACGACTTCTTCCCTTCGCGGATCTCCTTTACGAGCTCGTTGAAGGGATTATCGTCGCCGTTGTGCGTCGAGAGGACGCGAACGCAACCGCCCCACATGAGGAGAGCCATCGCCGCCTTCAGGAGCTCGCCGAGGTCTTCGACGAAGGCGGCCTCGTCTATGACGACCCGGCCCTGTTTCGAACGGAGCGAACGCGCCACGGAGGGAAGGCACCAGATCTCGAATCCCGAGGCGAAGCGCACGCGGTAGACGGTGATGTCCTTGTCCTCGTCCCTGATCGCGACCTCCTCCACCTCGGAGGCCGCGGCGTTGATGTGCTTCGCCCAGAAGGCGCAATCCCGCGCGAACTGCTGCGTCATCTCCTTGGAATAAGAGAGGTAGTACGTCG
>CAZNNA010000391.1:0-2882 GCA_964573825.1 uncultured Treponemataceae bacterium | reverse complement strand
CGTTGGTGTGGTGAACGGGTATGTGGTCTATGCCGCCGGCGTGGACGTCGAAGCTCTCCCCGAGGTAGCGCATGCTCATGGCGGAGCACTCGATGTGCCAGCCGGGGTAGCCGCGGCCCCAGGGGCTGTCCCACTGGAGGGCCTGGTCCTCGAACTTGCTCTTGGTGAACCACAGCGCGAAGTCGTGCGGGTTGCGCTTGTTCTCGTCCACGTCGATGCGGGCCCCGGCCTGCAGGTCGTCCAGCTTGAGGAGGGCCAGCGTGCCGTACCCGGTAAATTTGGAGACGTCGAAGTACAGGTTACCCCCGGCCGAGTAGGTGTAGCCGTTGGCCTCGATGCGCTTGATGAGGGCGATCATGTCGCCTACGTGCTCGGTAGCCTTGCAGACGACCGTCGGTCGCTCGATGTTCAGCCGGGCGGTATCGGCGAAGAAGGCATCGGTATAGTAGCGGGCGACCTCGAGGACCGACTGGTGCCGTTCCTCGGCGCTCTTGACCATCTTGTCCTCGCCCGAATCGTCGTCGCCGGTAAGGTGGCCTACGTCGGTGATGTTCATCACGTGGGTCACCTCGTAGCCGAGGTAGCGGAGCGAGCGGGCGACGACGTCGTCGAAGACGTAGGCGCGCAGGTTGCCTATGTGGGCGAAGTTATAGACGGTGGGACCGCAGCCGTAGAAGCCTACTTTTCCCGGTACGAGGGGTTCGAACGCCTCAAGGGAGCGTCCGAGCGTGTTGTAAAGCCGTAAGCCCATGCGGTCCTCCTTTGCCGATCTCGGCGAGCATTAACACGGAACGGTCCCCTAGGGTACCATGGCCGCGTATGAACGCTACACTACGGAAATTCCTCGATAAATGCAATATCGACGGCGAGATAAGGCTCGACGAGCCCATGGCGCCCCATACCACGCTCCGCATAGGCGGCCCGGCCGACGCCTTCGCTCTGCCCCGGACGCGCGAGGCCCTGGCGGCCCTCGTCGCCGGGGCCCGGGCCGCGGGCCTTCCCGTAGCGGTGATAGGGGGCGGGGCCAACCTCCTCGTGGCCGACCGCGGCGTGCGGGGCCTCGTCGTCTCCACCGCGGGCTTGGCCGCCGCGCGACTCGGGCACGGCGCCTCGCTCTACGCGGAGGCGGGAGCGCCCGTCGTCGAGCTCTGCCGCATGGCCCGCGCCGCGGGACTCTCGGGACTCGAGTTCGCCGCGGGGCTCCCCGGCTCCCTGGGCGGCGCCGTCTACATGAACGCCCGCTGCTACGGCGCCGAGTTCGCCGACGTCCTTACGCGCGTCGACTACTTCCTGCCGGAGGCCGGGGCCTTCGCCTCCGTCGGCATGGAACGCGGGCTCTGGTCCTACAAGCGTACGCCCTTCATGCCCGGCGGCTCCCTCGAGGGCGCCGTGGTCCTGGGCGCCTCCATCGCCCTGGCCGAGGGCGACGAGTCAAGCATCGCCGCGATCATGGCGGAGCGAGAGTCGGACCGCCTCGCCAAGGGTCACTTCGATTACCCATCCGCGGGCAGCCTCTTCAAGAACGACCGAGCCTTCGGCCGCCCGACCGGCGCCCTCCTGGACGAGCTCGGCTTCAGGGGCCGGCGCCGGGGCGACGCCATGGTCAGCCCCAAGCACGCGAATATCTTCGTCAACGCGGGTTGCGCCACGGCCGCGGACATGCTCGCCTTGATAGCGGAGGCCCAGGCGGCCGCCAAGGCCGCCTTCGGCTTCGAGCTCGAGCCCGAGGTAGTGCTGCTCGGCGAGTTCTAGTTGCGCGCTGGCCCGTCGTCGCCTATCCTAGATACTACCTATGCCGTACCCCGACGACGCTCGCCTAGTCCTGGCGCCCCTGGTACCCTACCTCGCCGCGAGGGCCCTGGCCCTCGGCGTCGGGAGGCGCTCGCCCCGGGGAGCCCTGGCCGTCCTCGCGGTAGCGGGCCTGGCGAGCGCCGCGGTACTCGAGGCCGCCGGACTCGCCGGCGCGGGCCGCATGGCCGAGGCACTAGCGGGAGGGGGCCCCTCTATCGCCTTCCTTTCCGACCTCGCCCTTGGAGTCCTGGGCCTTTCCCTCGGACTGGAGCTATCCTCGAGGAGCAAGGGAGCCGCCCCGAGACCGAGCGCCGCCGATAGGGTTTCGAGCGCGCTGCTATGGCTGGCCGCCCCGATAGCCGGCCTTTCGATCGCGTTGCTTTCCCTTCTCGTACGCGGACGGGGCCTACCTCCGGCTGTCCTGCATCCCGCCCCTGAAGCGATGGCGTGGCTCCTGCCCTCGGCGCTCCCCGTCGCGACGATACTATGGCTCACCCGTCCCGCCTCGCCGGCCTACCTCGCCGCGGGCCTAGCCGCGTTGACCGCGCTCGCCCCGCCGGATACCTCGAGCGCGCTGTTCGCGCCGGCCCTCGTCGCCGGCGTCGCGGCCGCGCTCATGGCGGCCCTATCCGCCTCTCTAGGCGCGCGAGGAGAGGCTCCGAGCTCCGCTCCCGGGAGCCTATCCGAGGCGGCTTGCGAAAGCCTGCCGCTCGTCGCCGCCGCGGGGCTCGGCGCGGCTACCCTGGCGGCCGGTCTTCCCTGGCCTCTAGCGGGGCTCGCGTCCGGGTTTTGCCTCGGCTACGCGCGTTCCGGCGACGCATCCTCGAGAACGGCTCCCGCAACCCGGGCTCCGGAGGCCCTGGCGCGTGAGGCCGCCATGGCGCTCGCCTTCCTCCTGGGCCTGGAACTCGGGCGAGGGAGCTCCGGATCCTCAGGCCTTCCTAGCCTCGCCGGCCGGATACCCGAGGCGGCGCTCATCGCGGCGACCCTCGCCCTCTACGCCCGGCTCGGGCCGGCCGGCCGGGGCAAGGCCGCCGGCTACGAGGCCGCCCTCGCCTTCGCCGCGGTCAAGGCGGCGGGAAGGGGAGACG
>CAZNNA010000390.1:0-2902 GCA_964573825.1 uncultured Treponemataceae bacterium | reverse complement strand
CTTAGGGCCCAGCGATCGCAGGAACTCTCCCGCCGCGGCGCGGGCGTCCGCGATGCGGGCCTTCCCGGTCTCGGTCGTCTCCGTCCACATGCTCCCCGAGTTATCAAGGAGCAGGTAGAAGGATATGCCGGCGTCCTCGTTGGGGGCCCGCGTCACGGCCCGGACCGGGCGGCGTTCCCAGCTATCGCCGTCGAGCGATTCGTACACGGCGAGGCTATCGGGCGACGCTCCCGGTTCCAGCCCGGGAGCGGAGACGTAGAGCCTCGTCTCCTGGGACGAGAGGAGCCTCGCGGTGTCTATCTGGGTGATGGAGAGCCCCCCGGTCGGGCCGGTCCCCTGGGCGAGGGCGAGCCTCGTCGCGCAGGCGAGGGTTAGGATGGCTATGTGCATACGCTTCATGATGTCGCTCCGTATCGTCGAGCCTTCGATTATGAGAAGTACCCGTAGATGAACTTGGCCTTGCCTACGGCGATCACGTCCTCTGGGCGCAGGGCCTTGCCGGCCGGGGCCTCGTCGTTCAGGAGGACGCGGGCGCCAGCCTCGGCTTCCCGTATGACCAGGGTGCCTCGCGAGAGGCGAACCGAGGCGTGCCGCCCGAGGACTCCCGGGTAGCCCGGGAGGACGACGTCGCAGCCGGGATCGGCGCCTATGGTCGTCTCGCCGTTCAGCACGGGGTATTCCTTGCCGGCGAGGCTCCCGTTGAGAAGCACGAGCGTGCCCAGGGAGAAGCGATTCTCGAAGGCCGAGTAGCACGTCGCCAGGCAGAGCCCGAAGGCGGCGAGCCCGGCGAGTAGGGGCAGGGGACGGCCGGGGTAGAGGTAGGAAAGGGCCGAAAGGGCCGTTCCCCCGAGGAGCCCTCCCGAGAGGCCGCCCGCCGCGCCCACGAGCAGCCTGCGCGCGGAGCGGGCGCGGAGGCCCTCGACTGAGGCGAGGCACAGGCCGATGAAGGCCCAGGCCAGGCCGGAGGCCACAGCGAGTCCCACGCCGTTACGTTCGCTCGCCGAGCGCCAGATGACGGTCCCCGCGGAGAAGAGGAAGAGCTGCCCGAGGACCGCCCCGGCGGCTCCGGCGGCCGCGCCGAACAAGGCGCCGAAGAGGAAACCAGAGACGGCCTTGGGCCTGGAAGACACCGCTATCCCCTCGAAGGATCCGAAGAAGGCGCCGAAGCAGAGCCCGAGGCAGGCGCCTTGCGCCATTGAGAAGAGAAGATAGCTCGGGAAGAGGGCTTGGAGGCTCCGGAGCGCGAGGAGGCAGGGCCATAGGGCTGCCGCCCCTAAGAGTCCGAAGAGGGCCATCAGTATCCGCTTAAGGCGAAGTGACATTAGTATCTCCTTGCCGCTTAAGCTCCGCCGAGAGCGTGAGCCTGTCCTGGTCGGGCGCTATCTTGAGGGAGAAGAGCTCCGGCTCGTAGCCCTCGGCTGAAATGCGGAACTTGATGACCGTTCCGGTCATGAGCGTCTCGGCCGGTAGGTCCGCCACCGCGCGCCACGATCCGGCTGAGAGGATCTCTAGCGCGTGGGGCAGCTCGGCACCGCCCCGCGCGTCCCGGGCCAGCGATGCCACGGACAGGGGGCGCGGCCTATCCTCGTCGACGCGCACGCGGAGCGTGACGCCGTCGGAGCCGCCCGGCGCCCCGAGCGCCGGTAGGGTGAAGGATTCCCAGCGGACCGAGTCCCCGACTATCAGCTTGACGCGGTAATCTCCGGGCGGCAGGAAGACGGGCGGCGAGGACAGTGTGCGATAGGGATCCGCCTCCGGTCCCTCGCTCGCGGCGAGCTCCAGGGGCGAGGCGGCTATCTCAGGCATGTCGGCCCCGTCGTCGGCGAAGACCCTGACGCGGGCTATGGTCTCGTCGGCCCTCCGCCCCGACTTGGGGACGCGCGCGTTGACTGTTAATAGCCCGTAGCGATCGGCGAGGAACCAGCGCTGCGCGTAGCCGGCCGTCCAGGCGTAGTAGGCTCCCGCTCCCAGCCCGAGGACGACGGCCGCCGCGGCGGGGAGGATAGAGCGTCGTCGCTTGGCTCGCGGGTAGGCCGGCTCGTCGGCCAGGGTCTCGTCGACGAGGCCCGCGAGGGCCGTCGTCAGCGCCTGGGCCTGGTAGCGCCCGAGGAAGCGCTCGACCAGGCGGTTAAGCCTGTCGGCGTCCTGGACGCGCCTGGCCGGGTCGGGTCGCATGAGCCTGGCGACGAGGCGTTCGACGAAGGGAAGCACGCGCTTGTTTATCTTGCGCGGGCTCCGGTAGCGGCCCTTGCGTATGGCCGTGAGCGTCTCGGCAGAGAAGTTCCCCGGATACGGCTTCTTGCCGGTGACCATCTCGTAGAGCATCACGCCGAGCGCGTACAGGTCCGCCCGCTTGTCTACGTTCCTGGCGTCCTCGATCTGCTCGGGCGGCATGTAGCAGGGCGTGCCGAGCGTCATGCCTTCCTTGGTGAGCCCCGGGTCGTCCTCCTCGTCGGACGAGGCTATGCCGAAGTCGGCGAGCTTGACCTCGCCCTTACGCGATATGAGTATGTTGCCCGGCTTGATGTCGCGGTGGATGACTCCCATGGAATGGGCGTAGGCGAGGGCCTTGCCGGCCTCGAGCAGGATGGCCAGGGAAAGCTCGCTCGACAGGTATCGTCGCTTCTTGAGGAGCTGATCGAGGGACATGCCGTCCACGTACTCCAGCACCATGTAGTGGGAGCTGCCTTCCTTAAAATGATCGAAGACCCTCACGATGTTGTCGTGCTGGAAGTCCATGAGGATGCGCGCCTCGCGCTTGAAGCGCTCGGCGTAGGAGGCGTTGCCCCTGATCGTGAGCTTCTTGAGCACGACGTTGCGACGCAGCGTGGGGTGGGTCGCCTTGAGTACCGCTCCCATGCCGCCTCGGGCCACCAGGGACTCGATCCTATACTTTCCTACG
>CAZNNA010000389.1:0-2918 GCA_964573825.1 uncultured Treponemataceae bacterium | reverse complement strand
TACGGCGACCCACCGGGCGCCCGGAGGGTCGGCCCCGCGAGCCGGCCGCAGCGCGGCGCCCGGGCGCCGGGCCCTGGCCGCAGCCCTGCCCCGCGTCGAGGCCCTGGCCGCAGCCCCCGAATCCACGGGCGCCGCTAGCCGGCTCGTCGCCGAGGTCGCCGCCGCGGCGCTCGAGGCCTGCCTGCGCGGCCGGGTAGCCCTGGCGCCGGGTTCGCCGCTCGCGAGCCTACCGCCCGCGGCCCTCGAGGCCGCGGGCCTGGCCGTCCTGAGCGGCGGCGAGGCGCGGGGCGACGCGCCGATAACCTGGCTCTTCGACTCGATACGTCTCGGCGAGGCGGATAAGGCTATCAGGGCCGGCGCCGCGGAACCGGGGGGGCTATCCAAGGCGGGCGCGGTCTCCATCCTCGGCGGGGACGAGGCGGCGGCCACCGCGGTCCGGGCGCGGTACGAGGCTCGCGGGGAGCTTACCCGGGACGGCGGCGCCTGGCGGCCCCGGGGCGAGTCTAGGAGGCTGTCGCCCGAGGAGGCGGCCGTCGAGGGGCGCCTCAAGGCGGCCGGGAAGGCGGGCCTGGAGCCGGGCAAGACCGCTCCGCAGGCAGAGGCCCGCGTCCTCAAGGCGCTCTGCTCCTTCGGCCTCGCCATGCCCCTGGACGGCGGCATCTTCCTGGCGCGGGACGCCTACGACGGCTGCGTATCCGCCATCCTCGCCGGCAGGGCCGCGGGCGAGCGCTTCTCGGTGCCCGAGGCCAAGGAGCGGGCGGGCCTGTCGCGCAAGTACATCCTGCCCCTCCTCAACCGCATGGAGGACAAGGGGCTAGTCAAGCGCTCGGGCGACGAGCGCGTCGTGGTCAAGGCCCTTCCCTAGCGATCCTCGTCGTCGATCAGGGCGTCGCTCTCGCGGGCTGCCAGGCGCTCGGAGGCGCCCTCGCCGTCGACGGAGAGGAAGCGGCGTCCGGCCCAGGCTATGGCGAAGGCGCCGGCGGGCGCCGTGAGGACTATGCTCATGACCGCTACCGCGAGGATCACCTGTCCGGGGCCCGTGGGCATGCCGGCGGCGGCCATGGCCGCCAGGGGCGCCGAGCCTATGGCGGCCTGG
The DNA here is from genome assembly GCA_964573825.1 of uncultured Treponemataceae bacterium. Classification (GTDB taxonomy): domain Bacteria; phylum Spirochaetota; class Spirochaetia; order Treponematales; family UBA12059; genus SZUA-370. The sequence goes on along the minus strand of CAZNNA010000389.1, from coordinate 1,822 downwards.
ACGGTGGCCTTGGGCAGGTAGCTTATCACGATGAAGGCCCGCTCGCCGCGCGTGAAGCCGCCACCCAGGGTGCAGAGCCAGGTGCCGAGCGATCGGACTGCCAGCGCGGCCAGGATGAGCGCGGCGCCCTTGAGGCCCGCGTCCGCGGCCACGCGGAAGTCCACCTGGGCGCCGACCATGGAGAAGAGTATGATCTCCGCGAAGACCCATATCTTACCGAGCTTGGCCGATAGCTCGTGGGCCATCGCCTCCCGCCGCTCCAGGATGACGAAGCCTATCGCCATGACCGCGAGGAGGGCGGCGAAGGGCACGCCTACGGCCTCGAGGCGATGCCCGGCCTGTACGAGGACTATGGCCACGCCGAGGACCGCCAGGGCGCGCTTGGTGGCCCGCGGGTTGAAGCGCTCGAAGAGCCGGACGATTACCGCGCCCACGCCGAGGCCGACGGCAATGCCCGTGACGATGGACAAGGGCACGCCGGCCAGGCGCCAGGCCAGGTTGACCTGCCCGCCCGTATAGGCGCCTATGGCTACGCCGTAGGCCACGATGACGGTCACGTCGTCGACGCTGGCCCCGGCGAGCACCAGGGTGGGGATGCCCTTGGCCACGCCCCGCCGTTCCTCGTTCATGCGCACCATCATGGGCACGACCACCGCCGGCGATACGGCGCCGAGTACGCAGCCCAGGATGAGCGACTCGATGGTAGATAGCCCCAGGAGGCGCGGCCCGAGGAGCGTCGCGGCCGCGGCCTCGAAGGCAGCCGGCACGAAGGCCAGGAGCATGGCCCGCCCGCCCACGCGATGGAGGGTATGCCGCGACAGCTCGAGCCCGGCCCTGAGCAGTATGACGATGAGCGCTATGGTCCTGAGGTCCGCCCCAATGGCCAGGAGGGCCGGATCGACGAGGCCGAGGACAGCGGGCCCGAGGATGGCGCCAGCGGCGAGCATGCCTATGAGGCCGGGCAGGCGCAGGGCCTTGGCCAGCCAGTCGGCCAGGAGGCAGAGGATGATGATCTCGGCGAGGCTTACGGCCATGGAACGCTCCTACGGATACGGCGGCGCGAGCGCGCAGCCGTTATGCGCCAGGACCTCGTCGACGCAGCGCAGGAACTCGGGGACGCAGCGGCAGTAGAGCGAATAGTAGACTCGCTTGCCCCGGGACTCCCCGAGCGCGAGGCCCGACTCGCTCAGGACGGCGAGGTGCTTGGACACGGTCGAGATGTCGCCGCCCACGGCCGCCGTGAGCTCGCCGACGCTCAGGGGGCCGCGCTCGAGGGCGGAGAGGATGGCTACGCGCGTCGGATGGGCCATGGCCTTGAAGACCCTCGCCCGCCTCTCGGCGACCGCTCTATCGGCATCGTCCATGGCCCAAGCATGCCCGAGTCGAAGCGGAGGGTCAAGGCAGCCCGGCCGGCGAGCGACGTCGGGGGCCCGCAGCGCTAGGCGCTTAACAAGAATCTCACGGTCCTGCGCTTGACCTGTCTCGATACATTTGCCTAAACTAGAAAATGTAAGTAGAAGGGGGCGAGGGCGATGACAAAGGAACTAGGACCCAAGCGCATAGGCTTCTTCGCGCGCTACCTCTCGGCGTGGGTCGCCCTCTGCATGGTCGCGGGCGTCCTCGTCGGGCGCTTCCTGCCCGGGGTGCCCGCGTTCCTGTCCCGGCTCGAGTACGCGCGGGTGTCGATCCCCATAGCGCTGCTCATATGGCTCATGATCTTCCCGATGATGCTCAAGGTGGACTTCAAGAGCATAGCCAACGCGGGCAGGCGCCCCAAGGGCCTCGTCGTGACGCTAGTGGTGAACTGGCTTATCAAGCCCTT
>CAZNNA010000388.1:0-2926 GCA_964573825.1 uncultured Treponemataceae bacterium | reverse complement strand
TCGAGTCCCGCTAGGAGGGAATCTATCTCGTCCTGGGAGAGAGCGCCGTCACTCATACGAATCCTCACCTTCCACGGCCAGTTCCTCGTATTCCTCCTGGCCTAGTTCCTCTAGCTTCTTAATGATCTGCACCGCCATCTTCTTGCCTATGACGCCGGGCCTGCATTGGAATTTCTTCTTGTTGCCGACGTTGAGCACCATGGGATCGTCGACCTTCACGTTATACAGCCTGATGATATCGCCGGCGTTGAGGTTGAGCACGTCGCGAACCGTCACCTGGATATGGCCAATCTCCGCTATGACCGGCACGTCTATGGTCGACAGCTTCTCCTTGAGTATGTTGAGGTTCTCCGTCGTCGCGCCGCGCCTGACCGACGAGTACCAGTACTGCGCCGACAGCTTGGAGATGATGGGCTCTATGGTCAGGTAGGGTATGCAGAGGTTCATCATGCCCTCGACGTCGCCTATCTTGGTCTCGAGGGTCACGAGCACGACCATCTCGGTGGGCGGCACGATCTGGGCGAACTGCGGGTTCACCTCTATCTGCGATAGGCGCGGCCGGAGGTCTATCACCTGGGTCCAGGCCTCGCGCAGGTTGCCGAGTATCTTGACTATGATGCCTTCCATGACGGCGTGCTCTATGTCGGTGAGCTCGCGCGTCAGCTTGGAGCCCTCTCCGGCGCCGCCGAACAGTCGGTCTATGATGGTGAAGGTAACCGCCGGGTCTATCTCCAGGATGATCTGGCCCTTCAAGGGATCCATGCTGACGACGGCCAGGGTCGTGGTCGTGGGGATAGAGCGTATGAATTCCTCGTAGGTCAACTGGTCGACCGAGGCCACGTGCACGTTTACGAGTATGCGAAGCGACGCGGACAGGCTCGTCGTCGTAAGGCGGGCGAACGTCTCGTGCATGTTCTGCACGGTACGCATCTGCTCCTTGGAGAATTTATCCGGTCGCCTGAAGTCGTATATCTTTATCTTGCGCGAGTCGGTCGCCGACTGCACCGTCTCGAGCGACGTATCCCCGGCGTTGATGGCGGTGAGGAGCTGGTCTATCTCGTCCTGCGATAGGACTTCAGTCATCTAGTGGTCTCCGCTCCTATAATTGCATACAAAGACGCTTTTAGCAACGTCGCCGGATTGCCCGCGGTACGCGGTTACTCGCGCCGCGAGTAACCGCGCGCCGCGAGTAACCTCGCGCTACATCTGGTTTCGCGAGAAGGTCTGGAAGTAGACGTCCTTGATCGCCGGCTTCGAGAGCATGCGGTTGAGCATCTCCCTGAGTTCCTCCTTAAGCTCGCGTTCCCGTTCCGGTAGGAGCGCCGCTATCTTCTTCGAGCTGAAGAAATTACGCAGGGCGTCCTGGAGCTGGTACTTGCGCGCGGTCAGCTCGGTCTGGACTTCCTTGTCGGCCGCGTCGTAGGCGAGGTTCAGCTTGACCATGACCGACCAGGGCTCCTTGTCGATGGTGCTCGTGGTGATCTGGTCTATGGAGGTGAAGGTAGCCCAGATAGGCGTCGCCCTCTGGTACTCCTCCGAGGTCGGCACCGTCGTCATGGGCTTGGCCTGCCTGTTGAGGATGCTCACGGTGACGACCACGATGACGATTATGAAGATCACCGCGCCGAGCCCGATGGCGATCCACCTGAGGAGGCCGAGTATGGCCTTCCCGCCGCCCTTGGCCTTCGGCTTCTCGGCAACCTCCGGCGTGTCCGAGAAGCTCGGGCCGTCCTTATCGAAATCGTCGCTCATATCGCCTTCCCTCCGGCCGTCATAGGTGGCCCTCGTCCAGTATGATGATATCGACGCGCCTGTTGTAGGCGCGGCCTTCCTCGGTCGAATCGTCGGCTATCGGCATGGTGGCCGCCAGCCCCGAGACCTGGAAGCGCTGCTCCGGCACGCCGAAGTCAGACAGGTAGTGCAGCGTCGCGAGGGACCTCGCCGTCGACAGCTCCCAGTTCGAGCGCCAGGGGCCGGCGGGATCAGTGTCGGAGGAATCGGTATGCCCCTCTATGCGGAACTTCCGGCCCGCGAGCTCGTCGGACTTGAGCAGCTCGGAGAGGCGCACGAGCATGGTTCGCGTCTCGTCGATATTGATGTTGGCGCTGGCCGGCTTGAAGAACGCGTCGGAAGCCAGCGAAATGACGAGGCCTCGCTCGTCGGAGCTGATCCTGACCTTGTTCGACTTGATCTCCGGCTGGAAGAGGGACACGGCCTTCTTCTTGGCCGTGGCCAGCATCTTGCCCTTCTCCATGGAAGGCAGGCTGTTTATGGAGTTGCCCATCTCGGCCATGCGGCCCACCGACAGGGTACTGCCGCCGGTCGAGGAGCCCATGCCGATGTTGTTGAGGCTCGATATCATCTGGTTTATCTGGATGATGTCGACCTCGGTCGTATCGAAGAGCGCTACGAAGAAGCAGAGGAGAAGGGTGACCATGTCGCCGTAGGTGACTATCCACTCGCCTATGCCTCCGAGGCTTTGCTCCTTCTTCTTACGTGCCATGTCAGGACTCCCGTCAAGCGGCAGGATGAAGCTCTTCGAGCTTCTTCTGGTTCTCGGGCGACAGGTAGGCGGCGAGCTTCATCTGGAGGATGTGGGGATTGTCGCCCTGCTGTATGGAAAGGACGCCCTCGATGACCATCTCCATGACCTTGGTCTCCGCGGCGTCCTGGAGGCCGAGCTTGCCCATGATGGGGATGAGGAGGAAGTTACACATTATGGCGCCGTAGAAGGTCGTGATGAGGGCTATGGCCATGTTGGGGCCGATCTGGCTCTTGTCCTCCAGGTTCTTCATCATGCCTATGAGTCCCTGGACGGTGCCGAGCATGCCGAAGCCCGGGGCCAGCTTACTCCACTGGTCCACCATCTTTAGCTTGATGCCGTGGCGGTCGTTCATCTGCGACAGCTCGTTCTCGAGGATGTTCT
>CAZNNA010000387.1:0-2951 GCA_964573825.1 uncultured Treponemataceae bacterium | reverse complement strand
CGCCCTCGACCCGCGCCTCGGCGAGTTCCGCTGCCTGTCGACCGCCAACGTACTCGAGCGCCTGGCGCGCGAGCGCGCCCCGAGCGTCGTCATAGCGGGCGCCACCGCCGCCGGGCGGACCCTGATGCCCTACCTGGCCGTGCGCCTGGGCGCGGGGCTGACCGCCGACTGCACCGAGCTGGCCATTGAGCCGGGGACCGGCTGCCTCCTCCAGACGAGGCCGGCCATAGGCGGCAACATCATGGCCACGATCAAGACGCCGGAGCGCCGGCCCCAGATGGCCACGGTGCGGCCTCGCTCGTCCAGGATGCCCGATCGCATTACCGGCCGGGCCGGCGACGTGGAGTTCGTCCCGGTACTCGACGCCGACGTAGACGATCGAGAGCGCCCCCTGGGCCGCACCGCTCGCTCCGGCGATCCGGCGTCCGGCGGCGCGCCCGGCGCGGGCTCCGGCGTAGCGCTCGACGAGGCCGAGGCCGTGGTGGCCGGCGGGCGGGGCCTCAAGAAGGCCGATCGCTTCGCGCTGGTTTCCGACCTGGCGGCCGACCTTAACGCCGCCGTGGGCGCGAGCCGCGAGGCCGTGGACCGGGGCTGGATAGCCTATCCCCACCAGGTAGGACTCTCGGGCAAGACCGTCTCGCCGAGGCTCTACGTGGGCATGGGCATATCGGGCGCCATCCAGCACCTGGCGGGTATCAAGACGAGCGAGGTCATCGTATCGATCAATCCGGACCCGGAGGCGCCCCTGCACGCCGTGGCCGACTACGCCGTGGTGGCCGACGCCTTCCGCTTCGTCCCGGAGCTGCGCAAGGCCATAGCCGCTCGCCGGGCCCAGGGAGGGCGGAAGCCATGAAACCAAGGATGCAAGGAAACTATAATCCCGTTACGGCGAGCGTCGTCGAGGAGCTCAAGGGAATAGTCGGCTCCGGAGGCGTCGTCGTCGACCCCGAGCGCCTGGAGGCCTTCTCTCACGACGAGACGAGCGCCGAGGAGTACGGGCGCCTGCCCGAGGTGGCGGTCCTGCCCGCGTCGACCGAGGAGGTAGCCGCGGTGGTGCGCCTGGCGAACCGGGAACGCATACCGGTGACGCCGCGCGGCGCCGGCTCCGGGCTCTCGGGAGGCGCGGTGCCGCTCTACGGCGGCATCGTCCTGTCCCTGGAGCGCATGAACCGCCTCATCGAGATAGACGAGGCCAACATGGTCGTCGTGGCCGAGGCCGGCATGGTGACCAACGACCTGGCCACGCGGGTCCAGGCGCGGGGACTCTTCTTCGCCGGCTACCCGATGAGCCTCCAGACCTGCCTGCTCGGCGGCAACGTAGCGGAGAACGCCGGCGGCGGCAAGGCCGTCAAGTACGGCGTCACGGGCCGCTATGTTCAGGGACTGACCCTGGTCACCCCGACGGGCACGGTGGTACGCCTGGGCGGCAAGCTGCGCAAGGACGTCTCCGGCTACGACCTCATGCGCCTCGTGGTCGGGTCCGAGGGCACCCTGGGCATCGTCACCGAGGTGACCCTGGGCCTCGTGGCCTATCCCAAGGCGCGCTCCGACCTCCTCGTCCTCTATAGGACCCCGAGCGAGGCCATGGCCTCCGTGCCCGCCATCCTGGCCGCCGGCCTCGAGCCCACGAGCATAGAGTTCATGGATCGCCTGTCCTTCACGACGAGCTGCCGCTCGCTCAACGAGAGCCTGCCCTACGAGGGGGCGGGGGCCATGCTCCTCATCGAGCTGGACGGGCGCGACCCCGAGAAGGTCGAGGCGGACCTCATTGCCGCCGGCGAGCTCTGCCAGGCCAAGGGCGCCATGGAGGTCTACGTGGCCGAGGACCGCAATACCATGGAGCGCGTCTGGAGCGTCAGGCGCAACGTGGCCGAGGCCTTCAAGGTGGACAGCCCGGTGCAGAGCCTGGAGGACATCGTCGTACCCATGGCCAGCATACCGCTCGTCATACCGGTGCTCGAGCGCCTGAGCGCCAAGTACGGCGTAGGCATTCCCTGCTACGGCCACGCCGGGGACGGCAACCTGCACGCCACGCTCGTCAAGGATCCCTCCATGGGCGAGGCTACCTGGCAGGCCGCCGAGGACGCCTGCCTGCGCGAGCTGTACGCGGAGGTCAAGGCCCTGGGAGGCAAGATATCCGGCGAGCACGGCATAGGCCTCAAGCGCAAGGATTACCTGGCCGGGCTCATCGACCCCGTGGAGCTCGAGCTGTCCCTGGCCATCAAGAAGGCCTGGGATCCGCTCCTCGTCATGAACCCGGGCAAGATCTTCGACCTGGAGGCCTAGGATGGCCTACGGGGAGCCCGCGGCCTGCGAGGACAAGGCGCTCGGCATCAAGGCGCTGCGAACAAAGGCGGCGCTACGCGAGGCGGCGCTGTCGCTCTGGAAGGAGCGCGGCTTCGACGCCGTGACCGTGGAGGAGATAGCGGCCGCCGCGGGCGTCTCCAAGGCGAGCTTCTACACCTACTACGACGCCAAGAGCGATATCGTCGTCGACGAGTTCCGCCTCATAGACGCCTTCTACGAGCGCTTCGCCCGCGAGGAGCTCGGAAATTACCGTACGGCGAGGGAGGGGCTCGTCGCCTTCGCGCGGGCGCAGTTCGGCTTCGTGCGCGACGAGATAGGCCACGGTAGCCTCAAGGTGCTCTACGCCAGCCAGACGGCCCAGTCGGGCGGCGACAAGATACTCGTAGACCCGGGGCGGCACTGGGTCAGGATAGTGGAGGACCTCATAGCCGAGGGGCAGGAGGAGGGCGAGTTCCGCACGGACCTGGACGCCCGGAGGCTCGCGGCCCTGCATAACCGGGCCGCTCGCGGCGTCTTCCTGGACTGGTGCCTGGCGGACGGCGGCTTCGACCTCGTGGGGGAGGGGCTCGCCTGCCTGGAGGGCTGGATACTGCCGGCCCTCCGGGCGGGGGCGGCGAGAGCCTAGCTCGCCCGGAGCCCCTAGC
>CAZNNA010000386.1:0-2959 GCA_964573825.1 uncultured Treponemataceae bacterium | reverse complement strand
GGGCATGACCGAGCTCCTCGGGGAGACTGACCTGGACGACGAGCAGGCCGACTACATCAAGACGGTGCGCTTCTCCGCCGACGTGCTCCTCGGGCTCATAAACGACGTGCTCGACTTCTCAAAGATCGAGGCGGGTAAGCTGGAGCTCGAGGCCGTGGACTTCGACCTGGTCGCCGTGCTCAGGCAGGCCGTCGATCTCATCATCCTGGACGCCCATAAGAAGGGGCTCGAGGTGATCCTGGACGTGGACGAGGAGCTGCCCGCCTACGTCCGGGGCGACCCGGGGCGGCTCAGGCAGATAGTCGTCAACCTGTTCAAGAACGCCGTCAAGTTCACGCATTCCGGCGAGATCGTGGTTACGGCCTCGCGCCTGGCCTCGCGCGACGGCTCGACGGCGCTCCGCGTCTCCGTGGCCGACTCGGGCCCCGGCATATCCGAGGCCATAAGGGCCAGGCTGTTCACGCCCTTCACCCAGGCCGGATCGGGCTCTACCACGCAGGGCGGCACGGGCCTGGGCCTGGCCATATCCAGGCACCTCGTCTCCGCCATGGGCGGGACCATAGGCTGCGAGCCCAACGCCCCCAGGGGCTCGGTCTTCCGCTTCGAGGTCCCGCTCGCGGACCCGGCCAGCCCCGCGAGCAAGCCCCCGAGGCCTGGCAAGGCGCGCCTGGAGCCGGCCCGCGTCCTGGTCGTCGACGACCATCGCCTGGCCCTGGCCCACGCCATGCGCGTCGTCGCCGGCTTCGGGCTCCGGGTGGACGGCGCCGCCTCGGGGGAGGACGCCCTGGCCGCCATGCGCCGCGCCGCCGACGCCGGCAGGCCCTACGCCGCCTGCCTCGTCGACCAGAACATGCCGGGCATGGACGGCTGGCGGCTCGGGGCCGAGGTCAACGCCGACCGGCTCATCAACGGGGCCCGGCTCGTCCTCCTCGCGCCCGAGGGCGCCATAGGGCCAGACGCCAAGATGAAGCTGCTCCAGTGGTTCAACGGCTACGCCGCCAAGCCCCTGGATCCCGACGAGCTCTACCCCGTGCTGGCCAGGGCCCTGGCGGACGACCTGGACCTGGCTCCCGCCGACGACGAGGCCGGTCAGAGCGCCGCTACGGCCGCTTCCGTGGTACCCGAGCCCCGGGCGGCCGCCGCGGGCGCACCGGCCGAGGGGCTCGGGCTCAGGGTGCTCCTGGCGGAGGACCACGCGGTCAACCAGGAGCTCTTCGCCACGCTCCTCAGGCGCCTCGGCTGCGAGGTGGCTCTGGCGAGCGACGGCGAGGAGGCTCTCGAGCGGGTCGGCGGCGGGGACTTCGACCTGGTGCTCATGGATATCTTCATGCCGCGCATGGACGGCTACGAGGCGGCGAGGACCCTACGCGAGCGCGGCTTTACCAGGCCCATCATCGCCGTCACCGCGAGCGCCCTCAAGGGCGAGCGAGATAAGTGCATCGAGGTCGGCATGAACGACGTCCTCGTGAAGCCCTTCAAGCGGGCAGACCTGGCCGCCATGCTCTCCTCCTGGGCCGAGCGGACCTCGCGCATGGGGGCCCCGCTCCGGGCCGAGGACGCGCGCGGCCCCTCCCCGACGTCCGGGGCGGGCCGGGGCGCGACGCTCCGGTCCCCGGCGGCCGACGCCTCGCCGCCCGGTCCCGCGCCCGACGGGGCCCTCGACTTCGAGTCCCTCCTCGAGACCTTCCTCGGGAAGCGCGAGACCGTGCTCGACCTCCTGTCGCGCTTCTCCGCCAAGACGCGCTCGCAGCTGGCCGACCTGGAGGCGGCCGCCCAGGCCGGCGACGCCAAGACGCTGCGCGAGATAGCCCATTCCATCAAGGGCGCCGCCTGGAGCCTCTCGGCCAAGGCCCTGGGCGACGCGGCCATGGCCGTGGAGTCGGCGGCGGCCTCGGGCGACGCCGTCGCGGCGGGCGCCGGGCAACCCGCCCTGGGCGAGCGCTTCGCCGCCGTCGAGGCGAACGCCGGCCGTTACCTGGGGGGCTCGTGAGCCGAGCCGGCGTCGAGCGCGGAGCCGAGGGAGGCGGCTGGGTCGATCCGGCGGATCAGCCGGCGCTCTTCGAGGCGCAGGACTACCGCGTCGTCTGCGGCATCGACGAGGCTGGCCGCGGGCCCTTGGCCGGGCCGGTAGCAGCGGCGGCCGTCATCCTGCCGGACGGCTTTCCCCTGGCCGTCCTCGACGACTCAAAGGCCCTCTCGGAACGGGCCCGCGAGGAGGCCTTCCGCCTGATCGTAGCGCGAGCGCGCTGGGCCAACGAGTGGGCCTGGCCCGGGGAGATAGACCGCCTCAATATCCTCCGGGCCACGATGCTCGCCATGCGCCGCGCCTACGACCGGCTCGGCTGCACGCCGGACATCGTCATAGTGGACGGCAACCGTACGCCCGACCTGCCCTGCGCCCGGAAGGCCGTCGTCAAGGCCGACGCCACCGTGCCCGCCGTCATGGCCGCCAGCATCGTGGCCAAGGTGGCCCGCGACCGCCTCATGGAGCGCTACGACTGGCTCTATCCCGGCTACGGCTATGCCCGCCACAAGGGCTACCCGACCGCCGCGCACCGCGCCGCCTGCGCGGAGCTCGGCCCCTCGCCCATACAGAGGATGAGCTTCAGGTACGATAGGGATTAGTCCAAGCCGATCCATAGGTACGAATTCAACGAATCAGGACGCCGCCTATTCCATAGTAATGTACAAGGTGGGGTGCTAATGCCCATGCCCACTATCGGAGGCTACAAGATGCGCCACCATATCCGTCGCGTATACCTTCGAGCGGCCTCGCTCGCCGCCGCCGTCGCCCTCTCGACCGTCGCGGCCTCGGCCGATCCGGCCTTTACCGTGACGGCCGCTCCCCTGGTCACCCTCCCGCTCAGCTCCGGCGCCTTCGGGCCCAACGAGAGCTTCGACGTCGCCTTCGGCGGCTCGCTGGGGCTCGAGTACGCCCTGGCGACGCCCGTCCCGCTGG
>CAZNNA010000385.1:0-2961 GCA_964573825.1 uncultured Treponemataceae bacterium | reverse complement strand
TGCCACGCCTTCGGGCTGTCGCACAACCAGGTACGGGTCCAGGTGCCCTACGTGGGCGGCGGCTTCGGGGGCAAGGCGGGCATAGGCGTGGAGCCGCTCTGCGCCGTCCTATCGCGCAAGGCCGGAGGCAGGCCGGTCAAATTCCAGGCCAGCAGGGAGGAGGAGTTCAGCCTCCTGCCCTGCCGCTCGGCGCTCACCTACCGCATCAAGACCGGAGTGTCTGCCGAGGGCGCCATCCTAGCCCAGCACATGACCATGTACTGGGACTCGGGCGCCTACGCCGACTACGCCGTCAACGTGACCCGGGCCTCGGGCTACTCGGCCTCCGGCCCCTACGAGATACCCAACGCCTGGATCGATGCCTACACCATCTACACCAATAAGCCCTACGGTACCGCCTACCGCGGCTTCGGCCACGTGGAATTCCATTGGGCCGTCGAGAGGCACATGGAGCTCGTGGCCCAGGCCATAGGCATGGACCCCTTGGAGTTCAGGCTCAGGAACGCCCTCAGGCCCGGCTCGAGGACGCTGACAGGCGAGACCATACTCGCGAGTACGGGCAACGTCGTTAAGTGCATCGAGGAGGCGGCCAGGCGCGTCGGCTACGGTTCCCTGAGCGCCGAGGAGCGAGCCCGCGAGGCCAGGACCGGCTGGAAGATAGGCAAGGGCGTCGCGGCGCTCCAGAAGGCGCCCGCCATGCCCTCGTTCACCGCCACGGCCGTGGTCCTGAAGATGAACGAGGACGGCTCGGTACTCGTCAACCTGGCCCTGACCGACTACGGCCAGGGCACCTACGCCTCGATCAGGCAGATCGTGGCGGAGCGCCTCGGCTTCCCGCTCGAGCGCGTCAAGGTGGCCTTCGAGAACGACACGGACCGCGACCCCTACGATTGGCAGACGGTGGCGTCCAAGGGCCTCCTCCTGTCGGGCAACGCGGCCATCCTGGCCGCCGAGGACCTCCTGGCCAAGGCCTACGCCGTGGCCGCCGAGGCCCTGCGCGCCAACCAGCGGGACCTGGCGCACGACGCGGACCGCGTCTACCTGCGCCATCACCCGGCCCAGGGCGTGGCCTTCTCCGCCATGGCCGTGGGCTACGCCCTGCCCAACGGCAACGGCATCGGGGGACCGCTCATAGGCGTCGGTCGCTACATAGCCCAGGGCCTGTCCAACCTGGATAAGTCGACCGGCCAGGGCAGCCCGGCCCTGGACTGGACCTACGGCGCCCACGGCATGATAGTGGAGGTCAACGAGGAGACGGGAGAGTACCGCGTACTCAAGGTGGCCAGCGTCTACGACGTCGGCCGGGCCGTCAATCCCGACATCGTCAGGGGCCAGGCCATAGGCGGCATGATCCAGGGCCTCGGCACGGCCACCTGCGAGGGCTACATCTACGACAAGGACGGGAGGCTCCTCAACCCGTCCTTCACCGACAACAAGATTCCTACTGCAAAGGACCTGCCTCTTGAGATAGAATGCGCCGTAGTCGAGACGCCTCAGGTCGACGGGCCCTACGGAGCGCGGGGCGTCGGCGAGCACTCGATGATATCGGTGGCCCCGGCCCTGGGCAACGCCATCCAGAAGGCGACGGGGGCGGAGATCACCCACATGCCCATGCGCTTCGAGGACGTGTGGCGGGCCATCAGTAAGAAGGAGCCGATAGACAACTGGATCACCAAGTCGCCGGTAGGCTCCTGTCGCTCGGCGCCGGAGCTCAGGCCGGGCGGCGCTAGGGTATAGCGCTATCGCGGGGCCCCGAACGGGGCCCCGAACGAGGAGCCCCTGCGGGGCGCCCCCGAGACGGCGGCCGTAGGCCGCGCGGGGCGAACACCGCCGAAAACTGAAGGAGCAGGCAGTGGAAAAAGAGAAGGATCTGACCGGCAGGAACGTCGTGATGGGCCTCCAGCACACGTTCGTGATGTTCGGCGCGACGGTACTCGTGCCGATCCTGACCGGCCTCGACGTCGGCGTGACGCTGTTCGCGGCGGGCGTCGGCACATGGATATTCCACATCGTCACCGGGTTCAAGGTACCGGTCTTCCTCGGTAGCTCCTTCGCCTTCATACCGGGGCTCGTGGCGGTGGGCGCCAGCCAGGGCCTGCCCTATGCCCTGGGCGGCATCGTGGTGGCCGGTTTCCTCTACGTGGTGGTGGCGATCATCTTCAAATTCATCTCCTACGAGGCGCTCCACAAGATACTGCCGCCTCACGTGACCGGGCCCATGATCATACTCATCGGCCTCATCCTGGCCCCCGTGGCCGTCTCGAGCGCCAACGGCGCCAACTCCCCGGCCATAGTCGAGTCCATCGGCGTCAACGGCTGCTGGGCCGTGGCGCTCTTCACCTTCGCCGTGGGCATCTTCGTCAAGGTGGCCTTCCCGAAGTTCGGCTGGAAGTTCATGTCCAACCTGCCCGTGCTCCTAGCCCTGGTGGCCGGCTACGTACTCTCCGTCATCATAGGCATAGTCGATTTCAAGGCCGTAGCGGCGGCCTCCTGGATTGGCCTGCCCGCCTTCACGCTGCCGAAGTTCTCCATGGAAGCCATCTCCATCATGGTGCCCATAGCCATAGTCACCATGGTCGAGCACTTCGGCGACATCCTGGCCATCGGCAACGTCGTGGGCAAGGACTTCATCAAGGACCCGGGCATCCATCGCACGCTCATAGGCGACGGACTGGCCACCTCCCTGGCCGCGCTCATAGGCGGCCCTGCCAACACGACCTACTCGGAGAACACCGGGGCCGTAGCGCTGACCGGAGCCAAGAACCCCATCATCATGCGCATCGCGGCCTGCTTCGCCATACTCCTGGCCATGATCCCTAAGTTCACGGCCCTCATCGGGACCATACCGGCGCCGGTCATTGGCGGCATATCCATACTGCTCTTCGGCATGATCTCGTCCATAGGCGTCAAGAACATGGTGGACGCCCGGGTCAACCTGGGCAACGCCAAGATCCTCATCAT
>CAZNNA010000384.1:0-2984 GCA_964573825.1 uncultured Treponemataceae bacterium | reverse complement strand
GCCTGCGGAGCGCCTCGTCGTTCTCGCGCTTGTAGGCCTTCTTCTCGAGGAGGCTATCGATGCGGGCCTTGAGCACGACGGGGGCGAAGTCCCTGGTCAGGTAGTCCTCGGCCCCGAGCTCTATGCAGCGGGCTATGGTCTGGGGGTCGTCGAGCGACGAGACGACTATCGTCGACAGGTCCGCGAGCCCCGGGTCCTCGCGGGCGGCCTCCAGGAACTGGAAGCCGTTCAGCCCGGATAGCATGACGTCGAGCAGGGCTATGTCGAAGGGCGCCTCGGACAGTATGGCGAGCGCGTCCCGGCCGTTGGAGGCCTGGCAGACGACGTGGCCCTGGCGCTCGAGGTGGCGCGACAGTATCTCCCTATTGAACGGGTCGCCCTCGATGACGAGGATGCGCCCGGAGCGGCGCGGCCTATCGTCGCGCCCCGAGGCCAAGGACAGCGCCAGCGGGTCGGGCGATGAGAGCGAGAGCGAGGTCGCGCCCTCGAAGAGGTCGGCCAGGGCGTTGGCGGCCTCGTGCACGTGATGGATATCGTCGAGCTCGCTTCCGCTCCCGGGAACGGTACGGCGGGCGGCCTGCACCAGGGTGACGAGGTCGTAGATGCGGTCGTAGACCTGCCGGCGGAGGGCGTCCGAGGGCTCGTCGCCGTCGCCCAGGGATGCCACGAACTCGAGGACGGGCTGCCTGAGCGCCAGGGCGGCCTTGCCGATATCGACGAGCGGCTTCATGGCCGGCCCCGAGGCTCCCTCGGAGAGCAGGCCGCTATACCCCACGACATGGTTGAGTATGGACCTGGCCTCGCGGCGGAACCGCGACCGCGCGTCGTCGAGCCTGTCGCTCATGGGCCTCCTCGTCTCCTCCGTAGTCGCATGCACGCCGATCGTACCCTATACTACCGCATTGGGCAAGGAAGGACACGACCTTCATTGATAAGGCCGCCTCTCGGAGCTATACTGCGGCAATGGATCGGAACACGCTGGTACGGCGCGCCGTCATCGCGAGCCTCATAGGCAACGCGGGGCTCGCGGCCGCCAAGATCGTCGCCGGGCTCGCCGCGGGATCGCTCTCGGTCGTCGGCGACGGCATCGATTCCTCCTCCGACGTAGTAATATCGGCGGTCGCCCTCGTGGCTACGGCCATCAGCGCGCGCCCCTCGGACAGGGAGCATCCCTACGGGCACTCCCGGGCGGAGACCTCGGCTACGACGGCGCTATCCTTCTTCATATTCTTCGCGGGAGCCCAGCTAGCGCTCCAGGCGGCCCTGAGCCTAGCCCGCGGCGAGGGCAGGCCGACGCCCGGGCCCTTGGCGCTCTGGGTGACCGCGGCCTCGGCCCTGGCCAAGGCCGGGCTGGCCTATATCCAGGCCCGGGCAGGGCGCAAGGCCTCCTCTCCCATCCTCGTAGCCAACGCGAAGAACATGCGAAACGACATCCTGATATCGTTGAGCGTCCTGGCCGGGCTCCTACTCTCGATGCTCCTCGCCTGGCCCGCCGCGGACGCCATAGTGGCCCTGCTCGTCGGGCTCTGGATCATGCGCTCGGCCGTGGGCATCTTCAGCGAGGCCAGCGACGAGATCATGGACGGCAAGGCCGACCCCGAGCTATACAGGGAGATATTCGAGGCGGTACGCGCAGTACCGGGGGCGGGCAACCCGCACCGGACGAGGATCCGGCGCATGGCCGCGCTCTACGACATAGACCTGGATATAGAGATAGACGGATCGCTCTGCGTGAGGGAGGCCCACGAGATAGCCCAGGCCGTCGAGAAGGCCATCAAGGAGCGTATCGAGGGCGTATACGACATAGTCGTGCATATAGAGCCTCGCGGCGGGGGCGAGCACGAGGAACAGTACGGCCTTAACGAGGGCTGCCTGGGCGGACGATGATCATACCCCTACCGCCGGCGCTCGACGCCCGTACGCTTTCCATCGCCATAGCCTTCGTCTTCCTTGCCAACGCCGTCTTCGCCCAGCTCCTCTGGGCCTTCCGCCGCCGCTTCGAGGGCGCTGGACACTGGATAGCCGGCCAATGGCTCCTGGCGACGGGAGCGCTCGCCGTCGCCGCCCAGGCCATGGGCCTGCCCTACGAGGTCCTGTCGATCAGCAACGCGTCCCTCCTCGCCGCCATGGCGGCCATGGGCCACGCGGTCTGGCGCTTCGGGCTCCGCGGCCCCTTCCCGCGCTGGCTCTACGCGGCCGGCCCCGCGACCCTCGCGACCTGGTTCCTCTGCCGGGGCCTCGGCATACCGGCGCTCGTCGCCTCGATATCAGCCCTCATGGCGGCCCTGGCGGGCTACCTGGCGCTGGCCCTGCGTACGAGGTCCAGGGACGGCTTCGCTCGCCTCCTGGGCTTCGGGCAGGCGTACTTCGCCTGCATCGCCCTCGTCGGGGCGCTTCGCGCGATACCCGCGCTCATCGGCTACGCGCCGCTCACGATAGCGAGGTCGGGCTCGATGGGCGGGGCGTACTACCTGGCCGCCGTGGCGGTGGCCTTCGTCAACCTGTTCGCGTACTTCCTCCTATCGTCGGCCGCCGTGGAGCGCAGCCTCCAGGAGCGGGAGCGGGAGCTCCGGCGGCGCAACCAGGAACTCGTCGAGACGCTGGAGACCAAGGACGCCCTCATAGCCGTCATAGGGCACGACCTCAGGGCGCCGGTGTGGAGCGCCTCCCGCTACGCGCGGGCCCACCTCGTCGAGTTCGAGGGAGACCTCAACGCCAAGCGGGAGAGCATCGAGACCCTGGCGGCGGGCCTCGATAGGATATCGGGCCTCCTCGACTCGCTCCTGGAATGGGCGCTCTGCGCCTCCGGCCGCGTCAAGACGCGCCCCGAGCGGCTAGGGCTCGACGAGGTCATGGCCGAGGTGGAAGCGGACCTGGCCTCGACGGCCGCTGCCAAGGGCGTGGCGCTCGCGCTGGAGAGGAGCGGCGTCGAGGTCTCGGCGGACAGGAGGTTCCTGGCCACGGCCCTCAGGAACCTCGTCTCC
>CAZNNA010000383.1:1016-3003 GCA_964573825.1 uncultured Treponemataceae bacterium | reverse complement strand
CGTCGTCCCTAGGCCGTCGTCCCTAGGCCATGGATCGCTAGGCGGCTGCCGGCCGCCGGAACGGCTGCCTGCTACTGGCCGTAGAACACGAGCGGCTGCGCCTGGGACGGCTCGGCTCCGAGGATGCCTATAGACGCCTCCTGCAGCGTAAGCTGTCCCGCGGCCTTACCGTCCTTCGCTCGCCGCTCATCGATGGACGCGATGTACGTCCTCCTGGCGACCGTCGGCGCTCCGCGGGCGTCTAGCGTGCCGTCGGGTAGGGGGCGAAGCTCGAGGATGTTCCGGGATCCGAGCTCGAACAGCGCGAACGTGCCCCGCTCCTCGCCCGCGCGGGTGCTGAGCCTGTAGCCGGAGCCCTCGAAGGCGATGGTCGAGCCGTCGTCTGCCCCGAAGGAGCCCGAGAGCGTTAGGGCCGAGGCCCCGGCCATGGCCGGGGCGCGCCTGAAGGACTTGGCCAGCTCTCGGCCGAGTCGCCGGTAGCGCCCGTCCCAGCGGCCGGAGATGTCCGCCTTGATGCGGTAATCCTGGAAGACCCGGACGTTGATGGCGTCGGCCTCGGCCAGCTCGATATCCATGAGCCGTCGCAGGTTCCGTACCGCCTGGTTTCGGGATGCCACGTAGAGCCCGTAGCGAGTAGGGTTGGAGTTCTCCCAGCCGTATACCTCGGTCAATCCGTCGCCCGAGAAGAGGAGCGTCTCGTCCCTCGACTGGAACGTTATGAAGAGGGCCGCCGGCGATAGGGGATCGATGGATTCCTTATACCAGGTTCCGTCGAGGAAGCCCTTGAAGGTCTCCGGGTTGCCGTCGAGTATGGCCTCGGCCATCTTGCGCGCTATGCTGGCGCCGGGGATTCGCTCGGTGGACCTGGAGACGTAGGCCTTCTCGGTGAAGTCCCATACCCATTGCTCGCGTATCTGGTCCAGGTAGTTGCCGGAACCGGTGTCCGCCTTCCATACGGATATGGGCCAGCTCTCGGCGTTGGACTGCCCCAGCTTGTAGCTGTCGGGACGATCGGTCGACTCTATGAGTACAGCCGCTCCCGCCTGCTCGAAGATCGGTATGAAGGCGTCGCCGTGCCGGCCGTCCAGGCCCTCGGCCTTCCAGTATACCGTCATGGTCTGCTCGTTGGCGTCATTCATGCCCGTGCAGATGATATTGAGGTTATGGTCGCCGATGAGGTCGTTGACGCTCACCTGGACGGTCTTGACCTTGGTCACGAGCGTCGTTCCCTTCCAGGCCCTGGTCCAGCGCTTGGTGAAGGGGGAGTAATCCGCGAGTATTACCTTGACCCGGCCGCTCGGGTCGTCGGACTCGCGGACGACGAGTATCTGCTCCTCCTCGTCGTCGAAATCCAGGTTAAAGGAGTATAGCTCGAGTAGCGTCTCGTTGGGCTCCAGGGGGATGGCGCTCGTCTGCTTGACCTCTGCCTCGGTAGCGGCCTCCGGAGCCGCGGCGCCCGTCGCGGCTCCCGCGTCTACCTGGCGGGAACGTATGGGCTCGTCGGCGCGGGAGGCCCCGCGGGAGGAGAAGAAGAAGTAGGCCGAGGCGGCGAGCGTCGATGCGACCGCGGCGGTGAATAGCGTGTGCGTTATGCGTTTCATCTGCTGGGGCTTTCCTGGTGCTAGGGTTTCTGGGGCGGTAGCTCGGAGGCGACGAGGCTTAGGAGCCGCTGCTTGATGGCTTCGAGTGGCAGGGGCGACTTGAAGCCGGCCGCGCTCTTGTGTCCGCCGCCCCCGAAGTTCTGGGCTATCTGGGCCACGTTGACGCGGCCCTTGGAACGGAGCGAGCAGCGCAGCGTTCCTTCCTCGTTCTCCTTGAAGAACAGCGAGACTTCTACGGCAGCCGCCTGGAGCGGAACGTTAATGAGTCCCTCGGCGTCCTGGTAGGCCGAGCCCGTGGACTCAATCATGGCTGAGGTCATGGTCTGGGTGGCGACGCGGTCTCCGGCATGGAGCTCGAGGGTGGCGAGCACCGCCTTGCGAAGGAG